>JAUJME010000220.1 GCA_030447005.1 Solirubrobacteraceae bacterium
CGGGCGCTCGAGGTGGCGGTGGCGGCGGCCGCCGCGGTCGAGCACGTCGGCCTCCCCGAGTGCCAGTTCTCGCTCGCCCAGACGGCCATCTACCTCTCCCTGGCGCCGAAGTCCGACGCCGCCAAGCGGGCGATCCTCGAGGCGCGCGCCCACGTGACCGAGGCGGGGGCGGAGATCCCGCCCGGGCCCCTGCGCACCGCCGCCTACCCCGCGGCGCGCCGGCTCGGGCGCGGCCAGGGCTACGAGAACCCGCACCGCTCCCCGGGCCACGTCAACGCCCAGGAGCACCTGCCCGAGGGGCTCGAGAACCTCCGCTTCTACGCGCCCGACGACGCCGAGGCGGGGCTGCGCGAGCGGCTGGCCGAGCTCCGCTCGCAACGGGGCCGCGAAGTGTGAGTCCGAGCACAGAAACGGCCTGAGCACAGGACCGCGGGCAGGGTGCTGCGTAATGAGTAGCGAGATGCAACCGCCCACCGCCTCCCCGCTGGCCCGGGGCTTCGACCTCGGCGACGGCCGGCGCGTCGGCCTGCGCCTGGCGCGGCTGCGCGACGCCCGCGGCGTCCGCGCGCTGCTGGCCGCCCGCGGCGTGGAGGCGAGCGAGATCGACGTGCGGCGGCTGCTGGGCTATGACCCCACGCGCCGCGCGGTCGTGTGCGCCACCGCGCCGGTCGACGGCTGCGAGCGCGTGGTCGGGATCGGGGCGATCGACCTCGTCGAGGGCGCCGAGCCGGACACCCTGGTCGTGGCCGACGGCCTCGACGAGTGCCTGCCCGAGCTGCTCTGGGCGATCCTGACCGCCCGCGCCAGCCGCCGCGGCCGCCGCGTGGCGTAGATTCCGGCCATGCCCGAGCCGCGCGAGCCCGCGACCGGCGCGCCGCTCGGCCCGCTCCCCGCGGCGTCGCCCGAGGACGTTCGCGCCGCCGCCGCGACGGCGGCCGGACCGCAGCCGCTGTGGGCGCTCATCAGTCCCCGCAACCGCTCCCGCTACCTGCGCCGCGCCGCCCAGGCGCTGCTCGACGAGCTCGAGCCGCTCGCCGACCTGCTCGCCCGCGAGTCGGGCATCCCCCGCACGGAGGCGCTGCTGGCGGAGCTCCTCCCGCCGGTCGGCGCCCTGCACGCCCTCGCCGACGACGGCCCCCGGGCGATCGCCGCCCGGCGGGTCGGCCGCCTGCCCGTGCTGCGCGGCGGGCGCCGCGCGACCCTCCTGCACGCCCCGGCGGGCGTCGTGGGGATCGCCGCGGGCGACGCCTCCCCGTTCAACGAGGTGATCCTCGAGACCGCCGCCGCGCTGCTGGGCGGCAACGGGGTCGTGCTCGCGCCCGCCGCCGGCCACGCCGCCGAGCGCGTCCGCACGGTCCTCGTCCGCGGCGGGATCCCGCCCGAGCTCGTGCAGGTCGTCCACGGCGGCGAGGCGGCCGCCGCGCTGCCCGGGGCGTGCGACGCGGTGGTCGCCGCCGAGCCGGCCGGCCCGCGCGGGACCATGCTGGTGCTCGCCGGCGCGCCCGTCGGCCGGACGGTCGGGGGCGCGCTGTGGGCCGCGTTCGCCGGCGCGGGCCAGTCGCCGGCGTCCGTGGGGATCGCCGTGGTGGTCGGCTCGCAGGCCGACCGCCTGGCCGAGCGCCTCGAGCAGCGCGCTCGCGGCCTGCGGGTCGGCGACCCGCGGCTGGCGGAGACGGAGATCGGGCCGCTGCGCTCGCGCGAGCGCGCCGAGGCGGTGGCCGAGGCGCTCGACGACGCCGTCGAGCGCGGCGCCGAGCTGCTCTGCGGCGGGCCCGCGACGGTGCCCGGGCTCTCCGGCGCGTTCGTGGCGCCGGCGGTCCTGCGCGGCGTCCCCGCGGGCGCGCGGATCCTCGAGGAGCCCGTGCCGGGCCCGGTCCTGGCGCTCGTCGAGGCGGCGACCGAGGACGAGGCGATCGCCATCGCGCGCGAGGCGCGCGGCGCGGTCTCCGTCTGGAGCCGCGACCCCGGCCACGCC
Organism: Solirubrobacteraceae bacterium; assembly: GCA_030447005.1. The sequence continues at coordinate 1,976 of JAUJME010000220.1, forward strand.
GAGCGGATCGCGCGGACGCTGCCCGCCGAGCTCACGTGGGTCAACGAGCACGGCTTCTCGGCGCCGGCGGCCGCCGTCCGGATCGCCCGCCACGTCGAGGTCCGCCAGCTCGAGTCCCATCCCCTGCGGCTGCGCACGACGCGCTGGCTGCCCTACGACCCCGCGCTCGTGCGCGCCTCGACCGCCGTCTCGCGCCTGCGCCACGGGCGCGAGACGGAGCGGATCGCCGGCCTCCGCGCAGGGGCGGTCCCGCTCGCGCGGACCGCCGGGCGGATGGCGCGAGAGGTGCTGCGGCGGTAGCGCCTACGCGGCCCGCGCGTCCGCGACCAGCCGCAACCGGTCGGGCAGCACCGGCACCACGACGCGCTTGACGTACTCCGCCCCGCCGTGCAGCGCGACGTCGCGCAGCGGGTCCCAGCGCAGCCCGTAGCCCTTGCGGATCCGCGGCGGCAGCAGGCCGACCGTGATCTGGTTGGCGAGCTCGAGCACCGGCCGCACCGCGATCGGAACGGGCGGGCGCATGACGATCTGGACCGCCAGCTCGCGCGCCTCGTCGGTGATGAAGAGGTCGTCGCCCCTGAGGAAGTCGTCCATGTAGGCGTCGAAGTCCTCGATCGTGCCGGGCATCTCGGAATCGGCGAGCCCGAACAGGTTCCCGACCACCTTGTAGTCCTGCCAGTAGGCGTCGCGCTCGTCGCGGCTCAGCCCGCGGACGTACTTGCCGTAGACGAGCAGCGCCGAGTCCACCAGCGTGGCGAGGATCCACAGCAGCAGGACCGGATCGTCGGCGGCGTACGGGGTGCCGGGCGGGAAGCGGCCGGCCTGCTCGCGGGTGACGCCGCGGACCTTGCCGTGCATCGAGCGCACCCGCCGGGTGGCGCGGTCGGCGTCCTTGCGCGAGCCGAACGCGACGAGGTTCATCACCGCCGCGGTGCGGTTGAGCCGCTCGTAGGGCTCGTCGAGCGCGCCCGTGTGCGCGAAGAAGCCGGCGAACGCGACGGGATGGGTCGCCTGCATGAGCAGCGCCCGCGGGCCGGAGAGCGCGACCACCCACTCGCGGTGGACGCGGTTGAACATCGAGTCGGGGGAGAAGTATCCGTCGTTCGTCATGGGCTGCCCGTACTACGCATCAAGGTAGGACAAGGCCCACCACTACTCTGAGGAAGTCATGCCCGCACAGGCCTACGCCGGCAAGGAATGCGTCTGCCAGTTCCGCAAGGGGATCTGCGACCAGACCTGCGTCCAGGGGATGCTCGACACCCCCTTCTACATCGCGTGCCTGAAGCTGACCGGCCGCCGCTGCGTGGTGGTCGGGGGCGGGGACATCGGCCTCGAGAAGGTCGAGGGCCTGCTCGCCTGCGACGGCCGCGTCGTGCTCATCGCCCCGGAGGCCCATCCCGAGCTCCAGCGGCTCGCCGAGGAGGGCTCGATCGAGTGGCTCCGGCGCGACTACGAGCCGGGCGACCTCGAGGCGACGTTCATCGCGATCGCCGCGACGGACGACACCGACGTCAACATCGCGGTCTTCGACGACGCCGAGCGCCGGGCGATGCTCGTCAACATCGTCGACGTCCCGCCGCTGTGCAACTTCATCCTGCCGGCGATCGTCCGCACCGGCCCGCTCGCCATCGCGATCTCCACCGCGGGCGCCTCCCCGGCGCTCGCCAAGCGGATGAAGGCGCAGATCGCCGCCGAGTACGGCGAGCCCTACGCGCGGCTGGCGGTGCTCCTCAACGAGGTCCGCGGCTGGGCGAAGATGACCCTGCCGACCTACCAGGACCGCAAGGTCTTCTTCGAGTCGATCGTCAACGGCGAGCCCGACCCGATCGAGCTGCTGCGCTCCGGCGACGAGCCGCGCGTCCGCGAGCTCATCCGCGCGGCGCAGTCGCGCCACACGCCGGCCGCCGCCTAGGCGGGGCTACGCTCCGCGCCGATGCGGACCGCCATCCTCCTCGTCTCGACCGACGTCTCGCGCCGGGTGCGG
>JAUJME010000221.1 GCA_030447005.1 Solirubrobacteraceae bacterium
AGGCGCTCGAGGCCGCCCGCCAGACCTACGACGGCGTGACCGTCCGCTACGAGGACGTCACCGCCGACCCCGCCACGGAGACCCGGCGGATCTGCGAGTACCTCGGCGTCGCGTGGGAGCCGCAGATGCTCGACTACGGCCGGTTCGACCACGGCCGCTACAAGTCGGGGCTCGGAGACTTCGCCGACAAGATCAAGACCGGCCGGGTCCAGGCCGCCGACCCGCCGCCCGAGGACGTGCCCGAGGCGCTGCGGCCGATCGCCGCGACGTGGGGCTACCTGCCGGCGGCCGACGCGTCGCGGGCGACGCCCGCGGTCGGGGCCCCGCCGCCGTCGCCGGCGGCGTAGACGGCCACCGGCGCCCCCGCCGGCGGCGTCGGGCTCGAGGGCGCGCCGCCGCGCCGGCGCGCGAGGTCGTCGAGCAGCGCGTCCCAGCGCGGCCCGAGGACCTCCATCGTGAAGCCGCGCGCCGTCTCGCCGGCGGCGGGCGCGCACCGGCGCCTGAGCTCCTCGTCGCTCATCATCTCGCGCAGCGCCGCCCGGAATCCCTCGACGTCCTTGGGCGGCACGAGCAGGCCGTTGCGGTGGTCGTCGACGATCTCGCCGGGCCCGGTCGGGCAGTCGAAGGCGACGATGGCCATCTGCTTGCTCATCGCCTCGAGCAGGATCAGCGGGAAGCCCTCGAAGCGCGAGCTGAGCGCGAAGATCGACGCGGCGGCCATGTCGTCGCCGATGCGCTCGGCGGGCGGCTCGAGCGACACCGCGTCGCCGATGCCCAGCCGCTCGATCTGCTTGCGCAGGGCCCCGCCGCGCTCGCCGTGCCCGCAGATGCGCAGCTTCCAGTCGGGGAACTCGGCGGCCAGCGGGGCGTAGGCGTCGAGCAGCATGTCGAAGCCCTTCTGGTCGGCGAAGCGCCCGGCGATGAAGATCGTCTTGGCCGACAGGTCGGCCTTCGCGCCCGGCAGCTCGCGGACGGAGTTCGGGATCGGCACCACGTGGCCGCGGCCCTTGAGCAGCTCGTCGTACTGGACCTTGTGGCCCTCGGTCAGGACGACGAAGCCGTCCAGGCGGGGGTACAGCCGGGGCATCGTCTTGCGCAGCGCCTTGCGGTGGTGCAGCAGGTGCATCTGCTCCTGGCCGAGCGTGATGATCCCGGGCGGCGCGAGCTCGGCCACCATGAAGTTCAGGCCGGGCCGGGTGCCGACGAGGTAGCCCTTGCGGCCGCGCAGCTGCCGGGCGAGCTGCAGGTCGGTCCAGAGGTTGCAGTGGCGGAACGCCCGGTCGGAGGGATGCATGAGCAAGCTGGGCAGGTTGTGCAGGAGCGCGTAGACCGGCGCGAGCGGGCCCTTCGGCCGCGCGTGGTCGCGCTTGTCCTCCAGCGCGGTGACCTTGACGCCGGACGGGAACGAGCCGAAGAACGGCTCGTCGCGCTTGCGGAAGACGCTGAGGATCTCGACCTCGCGATGGCCGGCGAGGTAGCCGGCGAGGTTGTGGGCGGCGCGGATCGTCCCGCCCATGCCCCAGGCGCTCACCAGCAGGATGGTGACCGGCCCGTTGGGGTCGATGGTCGCGTCTTCGCGGGGCCAGCCCCGGGAGTAGGAGATGAGGGCGCGCCTCACCAGGCGCGCGAGGGATCGCTTCGCTCGAGCCACGCCCTCACCGTACAGTGCCCGCCCGTGATCAAGTGGCTGCCGAGCCTGCTGCTCGCCTACGCGCAGGTGGGCTACCTCGCCGTCCTCGCCGTGTGGGCGAGGGTCGAGCAGCCGCCGCCGCTCGACGCGCCCGCGGCCGGCGATGAGCTCCCCGGCGTGTCGCTGATCGTCGCCGCCCACGACGAGGAGCAGGTCATCGCCGGCAAGGTCGCCAACGCGCTCGCGCTCGACTACCCGCGCGACCGCCTCGAGCTGATCGTGTGCTGCGACGGGTGCACCGACGCGACCGCGGAGCAGGCCCGTGCGGCCGGCGCCGACCTCGTCCTCGACCTCCCGCGCGCGGGCAAGGTGCGCGCCCAGGACGCCGGCGTCGAGCGCGCGCGCCACCCGATCACCGCCTTCTCCGACGCGAACGCGACGCTCGAGCCCGACGCGCTGCGCGAGCTCGTCGCCCCGTTCGCCGACCCGGGCGTCGGCTACGTGTGCGGCCAGGTGCGCTTCGTCGACGCGGCGGGCACCAACCAGGAGGGCCTGTACTGGCGCTACGAGATGGCGCTGCGCGCGCTCGAGTCGCGGCTGGCCAGCGTCACGGGCGGCAACGGCGCGATCTACGCCACGCGCCGCGACGCCTACGTCGTCGTCGACGCGGTGATGGGCCACGACCTGAGCTTCCCGTTCTCGTTCGTCAAGCGCGGCCACCGCGCGGTCTACCGGCCGGCGGCGCGGGCGACGGAGAAGATGGTGCCGAGCATCGAGGGCGAGTTCGCCCGCAAGCGCCGCATGATGAGCCACGCGTGGCCGATCGTCGTGCGGGGCGGCCTGCTCGACCCGCGCGGCTACCCGCCGCGCTACGCGCTCATGGTGCTCAGCCACCGCGTGCTGCGCTACGCCGGGCCGTTCCTGCACGTCGCCGCGCTCGCCGCGCGGCCGGCGCGCGTGGCCAGCGCGGTCCTGTGCCTCGCCGCCGCGGCCGGGCGCGGGCGCCCCGGGCTCGTCGCGCGCTACTACGTGCTGACCCAGGCGTCGATCGCCCTCGGCCTCTACGACTGGCTGCGCCACGGGACGGAGGCCGGCTGGTCGGCGGCGGAGGGCACGCGGTGACCCGCCGCGCGTTCGACCTCGTCGTCGCCGCCGCCGCGCTCGTGCTGACGTCGCCGATCCTCGCGGTGGCGATCGCGGCGATCCGCCTGGAGTCGAAGGGCCACCCGATCTACCGCCAGCGGCGGGTCGGGCGCCACGGCGAGCCGTTCGACATGGTCAAGCTGCGCACGATGGTCGCCGGCGCCGAGGCGATCGGCTCGGGGCTGGCCGTCAACGAGGGCGACCCGCGCATCACGCGCGTGGGCGCGGTGCTGCGCCGCTTCTCCATCGACGAGCTGCCGAACCTCGTCAACGTCCTGACCGGCGAGATGGCGATCATCGGCCCGCGCCCGACCGTGCCCGTGCAGGTGGCCCAGTACACCGAGCGCCAGCGCCGCCGCCTCTCCGTCCGTCCCGGCATCACCGGCTGGGCCCAGGTCAACGGGCGCGCGAAGCTGCCGTGGGACGAGCGCATCGAGCTCGACCTCTGGTACGTCGAGCACCGCTCCTGGCGCCTGGACCTGCAGATCCTCGCCCGCACCGCTGCCATCGTCCTCGGCGGCCAGGGGCTCTACAAGGGCGAATCCGGGGGATGGCGCCGGACCTGACGCACCACGGCGCGGGCATGCTACGCGCGTGACCGCGATCCTCCTGACCGGCGTCGGCAAGCGCTACGACATCGTGAGCGCGTTCGCGCAGCACGCGACGGTCGTCGCCGCCGACCCGAACCCGCTGGCGCCCGCGCAGTACGCCGCCCACCACCGCGTCGCCGTGCCGTTGATCTCGGCGCCCGGCTACGTCCCCGCCCTGCGCGCGCTGTGCGACGAGCACGGCGTCGGCGCGATCGTGCCGCTGACCGACCTCGACATCGAGGTGCTCTCTCGCGCGCGCGCGAACGGGAAGCTCCCCGAGGCGCTCGTACCGGGCCCGGAGACGGCGGCCGCGACCTACGACAAGTACGAGGCCCACCTCCTCCTGCAGCGCCTCGGCCTGCCGTCGCCGCCGACCGTGCTGCCCGGCGAGGAGCCGCCGTCGTACCCGGTGATGGTCAAGCCGCGGCGCGGCTCGGGCGCCGACGCGATCCACCCGGCGCGCGACGCCGAGGAGGCCGCGTTCTTCTGCCGCTACATCGCCGACAAGGACCCGATGGTGCAGCGGCTGATGGACGGGCCCGAGTTCTCCGTCGACTGCCTGAGCGACACCGA
>JAUJME010000222.1 GCA_030447005.1 Solirubrobacteraceae bacterium
GCGCCCGCCGAGAGCAGGTCGCCCTCCTCGTCGAAGCCCAGCGCCTCGGTGTGGGCGATGGCGCTCGGCGCTCCGAGCAGCGGCCCGAACCGCCCGCCCGACGGCCACAGGACGGCGACGAGCGGCTCGATCACGAACAGCACCACCAGCAGCGCGACCACGGCGACCGCCTGGTTGCGCACGAGCGACCCGACGCCCACGCCGAGCGCGCCGAGCAGCGCGGCCAGCAGGGCGTTGCGCCAGGCCAGGTCGATGAGGTCGGAGAGCTCGGGGGTCGGCAGGTCGCGGGCCGACAGGATGGCCAGGCCGACCACCGCCACGAGCACCATGATCAGCAGCGAGAGCAGCAGCCCGGTGACCGCGAAGGCCAGCAGCTTGGCCGCGAGGAAGCGGAGGCGGTCCGGCGCGGCCAGCAGCGAGCTCGTGATCGTCCGGTGGCGCCACTCGCCGGTGATCCCGACCACGCCGAGGATGAGGATGAACAGCCCGCTGGTGTCCGCGTTGAAGACGTCGTCGCGGACCGTCTCGGCGGTCGGCTCGGTGAGGGCGGTGACCAGCACGGTGAAGAGCAGGGAGAGCCCGATCGCCACGCCCGCCAGGGCCAGGAAGGTCCGCGTCGTGCGCAGCTTGATCAGCTCGGCCCGCAGCAGCGCGCTCATCCGCCGCCCTCCGTGAGCGCGATGAACGCGTCCTCGAGCGAGCGCGACGCGGCCGTGAGCTCGAGGACGGCGATGCGGTGCTCGGCCGCCGCGGCCCCCACCACCTCCGGCGAGGCGCCGCGGACGAGCAGCGTGCCGTCGCCTGCCTGCGGCTCGACCGCGAGCCCCTGGTCGCGGAGCACGGCGGCGAGCCGGTCGGCGTCCGCGGTCCGTACCCGCGTGGCCGGCGCGCCCGTCGTCCCGAGCACCGCCTCGAGCGGGCCCTGCGCGCGCGCCTCGCCGCGGGCGATGACGACCACGTCGTCGACGCTCTGCGCGACCTCGGCGAGCAGGTGGCTCGAGACGAGCACGGCGCAGCCGCGGCCGGCCTCCGAGCGCAGCAGCTCGCGCAGCCAGCGGATCCCCGGCGGGTCGAGGCCGTTGGCCGGCTCGTCGAGGATGAGCACGTCGGGCTCGCCGAGCAGCGCGGCCGCGATCGCCAGCCGCTGGCGCATGCCCATCGAGTAGCCCTTCACGCGCCGGCCGCCGGCGTCGGCGATGCCGACGAGCTCGAGGACCTCCTCCACCCGCCCCTCGGGGTGCCCGCCGGCCGCGGCCAGGACGCGCAGGTGGTTGCGCCCCGTGCGCCCCGGGTGGAAGCTGGCGTCCTCGAGCACCGCGCCGACGTGGGCGCTCGGGTGCTCGAGCTCCTCGTAGCGGCGCCCACCGAACGTGGCGGTCCCGTCGTCGGGACCCACGAGTCCGAGCAGCATCCGCAGCGTCGTGCTCTTGCCGGCGCCGTTGGGGCCCAGGAAGCCCGTCACGCGGCCGGCCTGCACCTCGAAGGACAGGTCGCGCACCGCCTGCACGGCGCCGAAGCGCTTGCTCAGCGAGCGGATCTCGACGGCGCCCACCGGCGGCTCAGCCCCGCGCCGCTTCGCCCAGCAGGGCGCGGGCGATCACGAGCCGCTGGATCTCCGAGGTGCCCTCGTAGATCTCGGTGACCTTCGCGTCGCGGTAGTAGCGCTCGGCGGGGAACTCCTTCGTGTAGCCGTAGCCGCCGAGGACCTGGATCGCCTCCCCCGTCTGCCGGCGCGCGACGCCCGAGGCGAAGAGCTTGGCCTGCGCGCCCTCGACCGTGTGCGGCTTGCCGGCCTGCTTGAGCCGCGCGGCGCGCCAGGTCAGGGCGCGCGCCGCCTCGATCTCCGTCTGCATGTCGGCGAGCTTCTGCTGGATCGCCTGGAAGCGCCCGATCGGCCCGCCGAACGCGACCCGCTCCTTCGCGTAGGCGGTGGCCACGTCGAGCGCGGCCTGGGCGATGCCGGTCGCCTGGGCGGCGATCCCGATGCGGCCGCCGTCGAGCGTGGAGAGCGCGATCCGCATGCCTGCGCCGGGCGGGCCGAGCCGCTCGGCCGGCGTGTCGGTGAAGGCCAGGTCGGCGGTCGAGGAGGAGTTCTGGCCGAGCTTCTCCTCCTCGCGGGTGACCTCGAAGCCGGGGGCGTCCCCGCGCACCAGGAAGCCGGAGATCCGCTCGCCGTCGCGGGCGAAGACGTTGAAGGTGTGGGCGTAGGAGCCGTTGGTGATCCACTGCTTGGTGCCGGTGAGCCGGATCCCGTCGCCGTTCTCCGCCGCGCGCGAGCGCATCGCGCCGGCGTCGGAGCCCGAGCCCGCCTCGGTGAGCGCGAAGGCGGCCATCTCCTCCCCCCGCGCCAGCGGCGGGACGTAGCGCTCGATCTGCTGCGGGGTGCCGTGGTTGAGGATCGGCATCGTGCCCGCGCCGATGTGGACGGCGAGCGTCGTCCCCACCCCCGCGTCGCCGCGGGAGAGCTCCTCGAGCACGAGCACGTAGGAGAGGAAGTCGGCGCCGGCGCCCCCGTGCTCCTCGGGGACGTTGACGCCCATCAGGCCGAGCTCGGCCAGGCGCTCGAAGACCTCGACGGGGAAGCGGTGCTCGCGATCCCACTCCGGGGCGGCGGGGGCGACCACCTCGTCGGCGAAGCGGCGCGCCAGCGCGCGGATCTCCTGCTGCTCGTCGGTGAGCTCGTGCGCGCTCACGCGCGGCCCCGCACCGGGGAGCGCGGATGGGAGAGCGCGCCGCCGATCGCGGCGGCCGCGGCGGCCGCGCCGGCGACCTTCACCCGGCGGCCCAGGCGGTCGAAGCGCAGGACCTCCCAGCCCTCCTCGCGGGCCACCCGGCCGAGCTCCTTGTCCGGGTTGACCGCCACGGGATGACCCACGGCGCGCAGCATAGGCAGGTCGGACTCCGAGTCCGAGTAGGCCCACGAGGCGGCGAGGTCGAGGTCCTCGCGCCCGGCGAGCTCGCGGATCGCCTCCGCCTTGCCCTCCCGGTAGGTGAACGGGCCGCCGGGGCGGCCCGTGTAGTGGCCGTCGATCACCTCGGAGACCGAGCCGACCGCCCCGTCGAAGGTGAGCACGATCGCCATCAGCTCGGCCATCTCCTGGGAGGCGGCCGTGCAGATGAAGATCGGGCGCCCGGCGTCCTGGTGCTCGTAGGCGATCGCGAGCATCTGCGGATAGAGCCGCGGCAGCACCCCGGCGAGCACCTCCGGCGCCAGGCGCTGGAGGTCGCGGACCCGGACGCCGTCGAGCATCTTCGCGATGCGCTCGCGCAGCTGGTCGGTCGAGGAGTCCGTCGAGCCGTAGAGGCGGAAGAGGACGTTGAGGACCGCGTCGCGCACGAGCGCGCGCCGCGACATGAGCCCGGACCGGTAGGCCGCGCGGGCGAACTGGAAGGCGCTCGAGCCCGCCATCAGCGTGCGGTCGAGGTCGAAGAAGGCGGCGCCCCGCTCGCCCTCACGCCGCAGCGCGCCGCCGCCCGGAGGCGGCGGCAGGATGTGCGGGCGCTCCGTCACACCTTGACGATCAGCGCGTCGCCCTGCCCGCCGCCCGAGCAGATCGCCGCGCAGCCGTAGCCGCCGCCCCGGCGGCGCAGCTCGAGCGCGAGGGCGCCGATGATCCGCGCGCCCGAGGCGCCGATCGGGTGGCCGATCGCCACCGCGCCGCCGTTGACGTTGACGCGCTCCTCGTCGAGGTCGAGCATCCGGATCGTGTTGAGGGTCACGGAGGCGAAGGCCTCGTTGATCTCCCACAGGTCGATGTCGCCCGGCTGCAGCCCGGCCTTCTCGAGCGCCTTGATCGCCGCCTTGCCGGGCGTGCGCGCGAGGTAGGCGAAGTCGTCGGAGATCTGGGCCTGGGCGACGATGGTCGCGAGGACCTCCTTGCCGTTGGCCGACGCCCAGTCCTCGGAGGCGAGCACGAGCGCGCCCG
>JAUJME010000223.1 GCA_030447005.1 Solirubrobacteraceae bacterium
GTTCGGCGGCGTGCGCCTCGAGCAGAACGTGCTGATCACCGACGACGGCTGCGAGGTCCTCACCGCCGCGATCCCGCTCTAGCGATCAGGCTCGCAGCAACGCCCCGCGCCGCGCGCCACCGCGGCGGAACCGGCTGCGGGCCCGCGCCGCCGGCCCGGGGGCGAGGTCGGCGCCCGCCCGCACCGCGGCCTCGAGCGCCTCGACGACCGCGGGGTCGAACTGCGTCCCGCTGCAGCGGGCGAGCTCGGCGAGCGCGGCCGCCCGGGTGCGCGGAGGCTGATAGGGGCGCGTCGACGTCATCGCGTCGTAGGCGTCGCACGCGCCGACGATCCGGCCCGTCAGCGGGATCGCCGAGCCCGCGAGCCCGTCGGGGTAGCCGCGGCCGTCGAAGCGCTCGTGGTGGCTGCGGACGGCGTCGAGGCCGTCGCCCTGCTCGAGCAGCTCGGAGAGCATCGCGGCGCCCCAGCCGGGGTGGCGCGCGACGATCGCCCACTCGGCGGCGTCCAGGCGGCCGGGCTTGCTGAGGATCGCGTCGGGCACGCGCAGCTTGCCCACGTCGTGCAGGGCGGCCGCGCGCTCGAGCGCGTGAAGGTCGTCCGGGGGGAGCCCCAGCCGTCGCCCGACCGAGTGCGCGAGCCGCGCGACCCGCTCGGAGTGCCGGCCCGTGAAGCCGTCGTGCTGGCCCAGCTCCCGCAGGAGCCGGCGCTCCACGAGCCGCATCCGCGCCTCGGCGGCGACGCCCGAGCGCTCCTGCAGGCGCAACGCCGCCTGGGCGCGGTCGCCACGGGCCGCCGACGTGCACAGCCCCCACACCACCACCGTGAGCGCGACCCAGACCACCAGGCCGATCACCACCGCCGTCATGGCGTCCTCCCTCCCTCGCCCTCCATGGTGCTCCAACGGCCGGCGGCCGGTGAGGTTGGCGGGTTGGCGCTCCGCGCGGCCGCGCTATGGGCGGCGCGCGGCGGGCGCCGGCGGCGGCGTGGACTCGCCGGGCCAGTCGGCGGGCGGCGGGGCGCCCGACTCGTCGAGGACCTCCACCGTCCCGAGCTCGACGAGCAGCACGATGTGGCGCGCGGAGACGGCGACGAAGTCGTGCTGGGTCGCCTCGCCGCCATGGACGGGCGCCACCTCGGCGTCCGTCAGCGCGATGAACCCGTGGTCGTTGGCGTTGAGGAAGTCGGTGGTCCGGCTGCGGTAGCCCTCGTTGGGCAGCTGGAGCGTGCCGATGATCCTCCGGGCCTCCGTCTCGACGAAGACCCGCTCGCGGCGGTAGTGCATCGCGCGGACTATAGGCGCGGCGACGCCAGGCCCGCCAGCCGGGCGGCGGCCTCGTCGAGCACCGCGTCGCGCTTGCAGAACGCGAAGCGCACGAGGTGGCGGCCGGCGACGGGGTCGTCGTAGAAGACGGTGGTCGGCACCCCGACGACGCCCGCGCGCTCGGGGAGCGCGGCGCAGAACGCCGGGCCGTCGTCCTCGCCGAGGGGGCGGATGTCGGCGTTGACGAAGTAGGTGCCCGCGGGGCGGTGGACGCCCAGGCCCGCCGCCTCGAGGCCCGCGCAGAGGCGGTCGCGGCGCGAGCGCAGGCTCTCCACCAGCGCGGCGACGTCGCGGGCGCCGTGCTCGAGCGCGTGGGCGGCAGCGTGCTGGAGCGGGGTCCCGCCCGAGAAGGAGAGGAACTGCTTGGCCGCCGCGGCGGCCGCCACGAGCTCCGGCGGCCCGCTCGCCCAGCCCACCTTCCACCCGGTCAGCGAGAACGTCTTGCCGAGCGAGGAGACCGTCAGCGTCCGCTCGACCATCCCGGGCAGCGTGGCGAGCGGGACGTGCGCGCCGTCGAAGACGAGGTGCTCGTAGACCTCGTCGGTCACCGCCAGCAGGTCGCGCTCACGGCAGACGGCCGCCACCGCCTCGAGCTCCGCGCGGGAGAGGACGCGGCCGGTCGGGTTGTGCGGCGAGTTGAGCAGGACGAGCCGGGTGCGCGGCCCGACCGCCGCGCTCAGGGCGTCGGGGTCGAGGGCGAAGTCCGGCGGGCGAAGCGTGACGACGCGCCGCTCGGCGCCCGCCATGGCGATCGCAGCGGCGTAGGCGTCGTAGTAGGGCTCGAGCGTGAGCACCTCGTCGCCCGGCTCGCAGAGGCCGAGCAGGGCGGCGGCGATCGCCTCCGTCGCGCCGAAGGTGACGAGGACGCCGGCCTCCGGGTCGACCTCGAGCCCGTAGTGGCGCCGCTGATGGGCGGCGACCGCCTCGCGCAGCGCGGGCACGCCGCGGGCGTGGGCGTACTGGTTGTGGCCCGCCCGCATCGCCGCCGCCGCCGCCTCGAGCACCTCCTCGGGGCCGTCCTCGTCGGGGAAGCCCTGGCCCAGGTTGACCGCGCCGGTGCGGACCGCCAGCGCGGTCATCTCGGCGAAGATCGTCGTCCCGAACGGGCGCAGCCGCGCCGCCGTGCGCGTCACTCGTCACCGCCCCGCCGGCGCACGACGATCACGATCGCCACGATCGCCACGGCGAGCACGGCCACCTGCAGCCCGAGGGTGACCGCGAGCGGCGAGCCCTCCGTCGCGTCCTGGATCGCGCGGAACACGATCGAGCCGCCGAAGAACAGCGCCAGCGTCCAGAAGAACATCGTCCGGTCCACGAGACGGGGGATCGTCGCACGCCGGGCGCCGCTGAGCCGCGCTTGAGGCGCAGCCGTCATCCTGTGGGGTGTGAACGCCGCCGCCACCGCCCCCGGCCCCGCCGCCCGCGCGCGCCCGGCGCGCCGCGACGGGCTGCTGCTCGTCGCCGCCATGGCGGCGCTCATGTGGCTCTCGGAGGTCGCCGACGCGATCCTGCCCGCCGACCTCGACGCCTACGGGATCGCCCCGCGCTCCGACGACGGGCTGACCGGCGTCCTGCTCGCGCCCTTCCTGCACGGCGGCTTCGGCCATCTGATCGCCAACACGGCGCCCTTCGCGGTCATGGGCGCGGTGATCGCGCTCGGCGGGCTCGCGCGGGTGCTCGCGGTGACGGTGATCGTCGCGCTGGTCAGCGGCCTGGGCACCTGGCTCGTCGCGCCCGCCGGCACGGTCCACATCGGGGCGAGCGGCGTGGTCTTCGGCTACGCCACCTACCTGCTGGCCCGCGGAATCTTCAGCCGCGACGTCGTCCACCTCGGCGTCGGCCTCGTGGTGCTCGCGTTCATGGGCGGCGTCCTGCTCGGCGGCCTGCTGCCGCAGGAGGGGATCTCCTGGCAGGGCCACCTGTTCGGCGCGGTGGGCGGCGTGGTGGCCGCGCGTACGCTGGCCCGGCGCCGGGGCCCCGCCGCGTAGGCGGAGCCCCGGGGACGGACTGACGGGGCGCTACTGGACGGCTTCGGCCTGGGCGCCGACCGCCGGCGCCTCGACGCCGGGCGCCTTCTCGAACTTCTTCGCTGCGGACTCGGTGTGGCGCGGCATGTGCGGGCCCTCGCCCGCCGGGTCGAGGATGTCGGCCTCGAACCAGGTGTAGCGGCCCGCCAGGACCTTCTGGGCCGTCTTGTACTGCGCGCTGTCGTCGTTGGAGAACAGCTCGGAGAACTTCTGCTCCGCGCGGCGGCGCGCCTGCTTGGCGAACAGGTCGGCCAGCTCGTAGGCCTCCTCGCGGCGCGAGGGGTCCTGCGTGCCGATCGTGTGGGCGTAGACGCACGCGCACGAGATCGCGAACAGCTCCGCGCCGATGTCGACGACCCGGCCGAGCAGCGCGCCCTTCTGCTCCAGCGAGGCCTGGTGGACGCCCATCAGGCCCATCGTGGAGCGGGCGAGCTTGCGCGAGTGGCGCTCGACGTAGCGGATGTGCTTCGCGAGCGGGCCGAAGTCGGCCTCGTAGCCGCGCGGGTTCTGGCCCTCGCCCGTCACGAGCGTCGGCAGGTAGCCGGCGTAGAACTTCGCCGCGCCGACGGCCGCCTTGG
>JAUJME010000224.1 GCA_030447005.1 Solirubrobacteraceae bacterium
ACGACGGAACCGGCTTTCAGTCCTCCGTCCGCGGGAGCGGCATCCGCGGGATGCGCGAGCGAGCGCTCCTGGTCGGCGCCGAGCTCTCGGTGGGGAACGCCGACGAGGGCGGAGCGCAGGTGTTGTTGCGCGTCCCCGTCGAGGCCGGTCGATGACCACGCCGCTGGTCGCCCGGGTCCTGCTCGCCGACGACCACCAGATCGTCCGGCAGGGGCTGTGCGCGATCCTCGACCGCCAACCCGACCTCCGGGTCGTCGAGCAGGCCGGCGACGGCGCCGAAGCGGTCCGGCGCGGGCTGGCCGCCGAGCTCGACCTCGCGATCCTGGACGTGTCGATGCCGAAGCTGACCGGGCTGCAAGCGGCCCGCCAGCTCCTCGCCCACCGGCCGGGGCTGCGGATCGTGATGCTGTCGATGCACGACAACGAGCAGTTCTTCGAGGAGGCGGTCCGGGCGGGGGCGTCCGGCTACGTGCTCAAGTCCGAGGCCGACGAGGTCCTGGTCGAGGCGTGTCGTGCCGTCCTGCGGGGCGCCCCGTTCCAGTATCCGCCGGCCGGCCGGGGGCCGGCCCGCCGGAGCGGCCCTTCGGCACCGCTCACCCCACGGGAGACGGAGATCGTCAAGCTGATCGCCGAGGGCCACAGCGCGAAGGAGATCGGCGAGATCCTGTCGATCGCCGAGAAGACCGTCGACCGGCACCGCACCAACGTGTTCGCCAAGCTCGGGCTCGACGATCGGGTGGCGCTGACGCGGTACGCGATCCGTCAGGGCCTCATCGAGCCCTGAGCTTCACGCAGCGAGCTCGCGAACCGAGGGCATCGACCGCAGCTTGCCGAGCGCGGCCTCCTCCAGCGCGCGGGCCCTCGGGATCGACATGCCGAGCACCTTGGCGATGCGGGCCGTCCCGAGCTCGTCGGCGCCGCGGAAGCCGAACCGCAACTCGACGACGCGGCGCTCGATCGGCGCGAGGGATGCCAGCGCCTCGTCGAACGCCCCGACGGAGGAGGCTTCGAGGACGCTCTCCTCCGGCGACGGCCCCTCGGCCGGCAGGAGCGTGCCCAGCTCGGTCTCGCCCTCTGCCCCCATGGGCTGCTGCAAGGACACGGAGCGCATGCCCGCCCGGCGCAGGAGCGTGACCTCGTCGGTGGACCACTGCAGCCGCGCGGCGAGCTGCTGGACGGTCGGCTCGGACTCCGCGTCGCCGGCGAGCTCGCGCTGTGCCTTCTCCAGGGCCCGCAGCTTCGTGCCGACGTGCGGCGGAAGGCGGATATCGCGGCCCTTGTCGGCAATCGCGCGACCGATCGCCTGGCGGATCCAGAGCACCGCGTAGGTGGAGAAGCGGAAGCCCTTGCGGTGGTCGAACTTCTCGACGGCGCGGACGAGCCCGATCGTCCCCTCCTGGATCAGATCGAGCAGCGTCAGGCTCTCCTCGTCGCGCGGGTACCGCTTCGCGACGTGGACGACGAGGCGGAGGTTCGCCTCCACCATGTGGTTCTTGGCCTCGAGATCCCCGCGCTCGATTCGCTTGGCGAGCTCGATCTCCTGGGCGGGGGACAGCAGTCGGGTCCGGGCGATCCGCGGGAGCAGGTCACCGAGCGGGTCGGGCTGGTTCATGTGAGACAGGGTCGGCCGGCAGGGTGTGGATGGGCGAAAGGCGGGCTCAAGGGAGGCTCAAGCGGTCCGGGGGCGAACCGCTTGGTTGCGCCGCGGGAGGGCCCCCAGCGGCACCGCCGTCATCCGGGTGACGGCGCAAGTGGGTGACGGCGCCGATTGGGGGTCAGCTCCCATGTGACGCGGGCCGCCCCCGCCTGACACTCGGCGCATGACCACCACGACGCTGAAGACACGGCCGCCGCTGAGCGCGCGCGGCCCCCTGAAGTCCGAGGCCGCGCTGCTCGGCCGGTACGCGGCTCACCGGGATCCCCATGACCTCGAAGCGCTCGTGCTCCGCTTCCGGCCGCTGGCGCTGAGCCTCGCGCGGCGCTACGCGAACGGCGGCTACCCGCTCGACGACCTGCAGCAGGTCGCGTGCCTTGGACTGGTGAAGGCGCTCCGGCGGTTCGACCCGGACCGTGGCGTCAACTTCGCGAGCTTCGCGGTCCCCACCATCCTCGGCGAGCTGCGGCGGTTCTGCCGCGACACCGCCTGGCCGGCCCGCGTCCCTCGGGGGATGCAGGAGCAGGTGCGGGAGCTCCGTCAGGCGAGCGACGCGCTCGCCGCCACGCGCGGACGGGTGTCGACGGCAGCCGAGCTGGCGAGCGAGCTCGACTGGACCGAGGAGGACGTGGTCGCGACCATGGTGGCCGCGGCAACCCGGGCCCCGGTCCCGCTCGAGCGATGGGACGACGACGAGGAGGATGCGCCGCCGGCGCCCTGCGACCACCTCGCGGCCGAGGACCCCGGCTATGAGACCGCCGAGCAGCTCGCGTCGCTCGAGGGCGCGCTCACCGGACTCACCAACATCGAGCGGAGGGTCCTCGCGCTCCGCTTCACCGACGACCTCAAGCATCGCGAGATCGCCGCCCGGCTGGGCATCGCCGACGCTGCCGTCGCCCGGGTGCTCGACTCGGCCTTGTCGACGCTGCGGCGCATCGTCGACGACCGACCGCCCGCCGCGCTCGCGGAGGGGACACGCGAGGCGGCGTAGCGGCGGTCGGTCGCGACGCGAGACCCGCGGCAGGAGGAGAACCGCGGGCCGGAGGATCCTGAGATCCCGCGTCGTGAAGGTGGTTCCCGGAACCCTCCGGCGCCCACGGCACGGCGTCACCCGGCGGACGCTCAGCGCTCGCGCCGCTCCGGGATCCCCCCGGTGCCGGTGACCGGCGTCACCATCGTCCGGCGGCCCCGCTCCGCCGGCCGCGCGCCACTGCGCTCGCCGGCACGGCCCTTGCGCGGCAGGAGCGACGTGAGCAGCAACACCGCCGCCGCGACACCCCAGGCGAGGGCGGTCCACCCGTTGGCCGCGAAGATCCCGAACACGTCGCGCTGGTCGAACAGCGCGATCACCGAGGCGGCGCCCAGGACGAGTCCGACCAGGAGGCTCGTCCCCTTGGCGCCCCAGTGAAGCGGCGCGGCGAAGACCAGCAACGCACCGGCAGCCGCGAACAGCACGGCGGACCATCCGTTGACCTCGAGGCCGAGGACCGTCTCGCCGTCGACGTTCCCGCCCATCGCCCTGGCGTCGAACCCGTTGGCGCCGCCCAGCAGCGCCACGAGGCCGAAGGCCAGCAGCGCGACGCCCATGACGCCCACCGGACCCTTGGCGAGCGACGTTCCCTTCCCATCGTGCCGTTCCATGACGACTCCTTTCTCAGGCCCAGCGGGCCACTCGCTGATGTCGCCTGTGGCCTGCTCGTCGGAGCGGCACGCCGGGGGTTCGACGACGGGCGGCTGACGGCGCGTCCGGGCAGCCGTCAGGGTCCGGACGCCACGCCGCGCGCGCCGCCGGCCGGTGAGGCCGGCGACGCGCCGCAGCGTCGCAAGTCGGCTCAGCGGCTGGTCAGCCGCAGGCGGAAGATCCGCTCGCAGTTGCGGAGGCGGTCCGTCGCGTCCGCCCGGACGACGTCGCGGCCGGGCCCGCAGTCGATCCTCTCCTTCGAGCCGTTCGCGGCGTCGATCTGATCCTTGCCGCGCCCGCCGAAGTAGCGGTTGCGCCCGTCGCCACCGTCGATGCGGTCGTTGCCGTCGCCGCCGATCATGCGATCGCCGCCGAGGCCGCCGGCGATGCGGTCGTTGCCGTCGCCGCCCGAGACCCGGTCGGCGCCCTTGCCGCCCTCCATGTCGTCGCGGTCGTCGCCGCCGTCGATGCGGTCGTTGCCCAGGCCGCCGGAGATGAAGTCGAAGCCCTCGCCGCCCTCCATCTCGTCCGCACCGTTGGCGCCCGAGATGTCGTCGGGGCCGCCCTGGCCGAAGAGCTTGTCGTCCC
>JAUJME010000225.1 GCA_030447005.1 Solirubrobacteraceae bacterium
GGCTGGCTGCTCGGCGGGGAGGCGGTGACCATCGGCCCCGCGCTCGGCGAGCGGCTCGCCGGTGCCCAGGCCGAGGCGGCCCAGGGACTCGCCCGCGTCGCCCCCTACGGCCGCCTCCCGGCACGCGACGTGCTCGCCGGGCGGATGGCCGCGGGGCTCGGCGCCGTGCTGGCGCGGCTCGAGGCGACGGCGCCGTGGGGCGCGATCGGCCGGGAGCACCGCGCCGGCGATCCGCCGGCCACCGGGCTCGGCGAGCAGGAGGCCGCGTTCTGGGCCTCGCGCGGACACAGCCGGGGCGCGGCGGTGCACGACCTGCGGCGGGCTGCGTGAGCGCCCCCGCGCCGCTGCGCTGGGACGGCGAGCGCCTCCACGTCCTCGACCAGACCGCCCTCCCCGCCCGCGAGGACGTGCTCGTGCTCACGGGCGCCGAGGACACCGCGCAGGCGATCGAGCGCCTGGCGGTCCGCGGCGCGCCGCTGATCGGCGTCGCCGCCGCCTACGGGCTGGCGATGGCGGCCGCCGCCGACCCGCGGCCCGACGCCCTCGAGGCCGCCGCCGCCCGCCTGGCCGGCGCCCGGCCCACGGCGCGCAACCTGGCCTGGGCGGTCGAGCGCGTCCGCGCCGCGGCGCTCGCCGGTGACGACCTGGCGGCGGCCGCACGCGCCGAGGCCGAGGCGATCCACGCTGCCGACGAGGCGGCGAGCGCCGCGCTCGCCGCCCACGGCGCCCAGCTCCTCGCCGGGCTCGTCCACGACCGCCCGCTGCGGCTGATGACCCACTGCAACTCGGGCGCGCTGGCCGCGAGCGGGCGCGGCACCGGCCTGGGGGTGATCGCCGCGGTCGCCGACCGCCGCCCCGTCGAGGTGCTCGCGTGCGAGGCCCGGCCGCTGCTGCAGGGCACCCGGCTGACGGTCTGGGAGCTCGCCCGCCTCGGCATCCCGCACGCCGTCTGCGTCGACGCGGCCGCACCCGGGCTCATCCGCACGGGGCAGGTCGACGCGGTGGTCACCGGGCTCGATCGCGTGGCGGCCAACGGCGACGTCGCCAACAAGGTCGGCACCTACGGGCTCGCGCTCGCCGCCCGGGCGGCCGGCATCCCGTTCCTCGCCGCCGGCCCGTCGTCGTCGATCGACCTCTCGCTGCCGACGGGCGACGGGATCGAGATCGAGGAGCGCGCGCCCGAGGAGGTGCGCGAGGCGGGCGGGGCGCTGCTCACCCTGCCCGGCACCCGGGCGCGCAACCCCGCCTTCGACGTGACGCCCGCCGAGCTCGTGTGGGCGCTGGTCACCGAGCGGGGCGTCGCGCGGCCCGTCTCCGCGACGACGGTGCGGGCGGTCGCGTGAGGGTCGCGCGCTCAGTCGCCCTCGACGAGGTCCGCGTCGAGGAGGCGCCCGATCCGGTCGCCGGGCCGGGCGACGTGGTCTGCCGCGTGCTCGCCTGCTCGACGTGCGGCTCCGACGTCCAGGACCACTACGTCGCGCCGAAGCTGCCGGCGGTCCTGGGCCACGAGCCGGCGGGCGAGGTGGTCGCCGTGGGCGCGGAGGTCCGCGGGGTGCGCGTCGGCGACCGGGTGGCGATCCACCACCATGCGCCCTGCGCGACGTGCCGGCGCTGCCGGCGGGGGCACGAGACGCTGTGCGACGCGTTCCGCTCGACGCGGCTGGATCCGGGCGGCTTCGCCGAGTACGTCCGCCTGCCGGCGCCGCTGGTGGCCGAGCTCCTGCCGCTCGACGGGCTCGACCCCGTCACCGCGACGCTGACCGAGCCGCTGGCGTGCGCGATCCGCGCGCAGCGGCGCGCGGGGCTCCAGGCCAGCGACTCGCTGCTCGTGGTGGGCGCGGGAGCCAGCGGCCTCCTGCACATCGCCGCCGCGCGGGCCCGCGGCGTGGAGGCGATCGCGGTCTCGGAGCGCGCCGGGGAGCGGCTGGCGCGCGCGGTGCGGTGGGGCGCGGCTCCTCACGATCCGGATGCCGCGCCGGCCGACGTCGCGATCGTCTGCACGCCGAGCCCCGACGCGGTGGCCGCCGGGGCCGCGGCGCTCGGCCCGGGCGGCACCCTCCTTCTCTACTCCCCCGCGCCGCCGGGGCCGCCGCTGGCCGTCGAGCCGGGCGCCGTCTTCGCGCGCGAGCTGACCGTCACGGCGTCGTGGTCGGCCGGGCCGGCCGACATGCGCGCCGCGCTCGACCTGCTCCAGGCCGGCGCCGTCTGCGCGGGCGAGCTGATCACCCACCGCTTCGCGCTCGAGGAGACGGGCGCCGCGCTCGCCGCCCAGCGCAGCGGTGCGGCGCTCAAGGCGGTCGTCCTCCCCGCGGCCGGATGATCGCCGCCGTCCTGCACGGGCCGCTCGACCTGCGCGTCGAGGAGGTGCCCGATCCGGTCCCCGGCCCCGGCGAGGTCCTCGTGCGCGTCGAGGCGGCGACGACCTGCGGGACCGACGTCAAGACGTGGCGGCGCGGGCACCCGAAGCTCCTGCCCGCCTATCCCGGCCGCTTCGGCCACGAGACGGCCGGCGTGCGGGCGGACACCGGGGAGCGCGTCCTCGTCGACGACTCGGTCGCGTGCGGGAGCTGCCGGACCTGCACGAGGGGCCGCCCGCAGATCTGCCGCTCGCCGCGCTGGGTGGTCGGCGGCTTCGCCGAGCTGATCGCCGCGCCGGCGGAGGCCCTGCGTCCGGTCCCCGACGGCCTCGAGCCGGCGGGCGCGGCGATGGCGGAGCCGCTCGCCGCCGCGATCCACGCGGTCTCGCGCGCACCCGGTCCGGAGCTCGCGCGCGACGCCGGCGTGCTCGGCGGCGGGCCGATGGGGCAGATGCTCGCCACCCTGCTCGCCGGCGAGGGACGCACGGTCACGCTCGCCGATCCGCACTCGGAGCGCCGCGCCCAGGCGGAGGCGATCGGCGCGACGACCACCGCGGGCCGGCTGCGCGACCACGACGTGGTCTTCGAGGCGGTCGGGCGCCCGGAGGCGTGGCGGGCGGCGGTCGAGGCGGCGGCGCCCGGCGGCTGCGTGGTTCTCGTCGGCGGCTGCGCGGCCGGGTCCGCCGCCCCGCTCCCCACCCATCCCGTCCACTACGACGAGCTCGACGTGCGCGGCGCCTTCCACCACGCCCCGGCCGAGGTCGACGAGGCGCTGCGGCTGCTCGCCGCCGGCGTGGTCGACTGGCGGGCGCTGGCCGCCGGGCCGATCGGGCTGGGCGACCTGCCACAGGCGCTCGAGGCGCGGGGCGGCCCGGCCCGCAAGTGGGTGGTGCACCCGGCCTAGTGGGCGTGTCCGACCACGCTGTCGCGTCGTCCGGGTGCTCGCGCTCAGGCGGAGCACCGTCTCGGGCCATAGAGGACGAGCCGCTCACCGGCGTGGATCCCGGTGTCGAACGTCGGTGCTCCGACCCGGGCCCCGTCGACCAGCGTGATCCCGAGCAGGTTGGCCGGTTGGTGGCCCCGGGGTAGGCACCTGGCGTGGGCCTACCGACCTGGCTGCTGCTGAGCTCTGCCCTGCTCGCGGCCGCCGTCATGTTGGGCCTGCTCGCGGCGCGCGTCGGCCTCCAGCTCACGGTGGTCCTCGTCGGCGTCGGCTTCGCCGCACGGCTCGTCGGGGGGTCCTTCGGCCTCGACAGCCCGCTCGAGGGCGAGCGTTTCGAGGAGGTCGTGATCTTCCTGTTCCTCCCCGTCCTCGTGTTCGAGGCCGCGCTCGGCCTGTCGGTCCGCGCCTTCTTCCGGAACCTGGGGCCGATCCTCGTGCTGGCGGTCGTCGCGCTGCTCGTCTCCGCCGCGTTCGTCGGCACCGCCCTCGCGGTGGTGCTCGACATCCCGCTGGTCGCGGCGCTGCTGTTCGGTGCTCTGATCTCCGCCACCGACCCGGTCGCGGTGGT
>JAUJME010000226.1 GCA_030447005.1 Solirubrobacteraceae bacterium
GGCCGTTCCTCGGCCCAGGTCGCCTGGAGGTCGTCGGCGAAGGCGTCCATGTGGCCGAGCAGCTCGTCCTTGGGCAGCTCGCAGGGCGGGCCCGCGTCGACGTGGTCGACCTCGACACTCGGCGCGAGCGCCACGCGGCGCGGCAGCCCGGGATCGTCGCGGCGGGTGTGGACGACGACCTCGTGGCCGCGGCGGGCGAGCGCGCGGGCGAGCTCGGCGACGTGCACGTTCTGGCCGCCGGCGTCCACCCCGCCGAGCACGGCCAGGGGGCTCGCGTGCTCCGACACCATCGCGACTCTCACCTAGGCCACCTCCTCCAGTAGCTCGTCCCAGTCGGCGAGGAACCGGCCGAGGCCGTAGCGCTCGAGCGCCACGGCGCGCGCGGCGGCGCCGCGCTCCCGCGCCTCCTCCTCGTCGGCCACGAAGCGCCGGACCGCCTCCGCGAGCCGGTCGACGTCCGTGGAGACGACGCCGGCCTCCGCCGGCACCGCCTCGTAGGCCTCCGTCGTGCCGAGCGCCACCACCGGCATCCCGAGGTGCATCGCCTCGAGCAGGGAGAGCCCGAGCGACGTCCAACGGATCGGGTGCAGGTAGACGCGCCGGCGCGCCATCTCGTCGTGCAGGGCGTCCTGCGGGAGGTCCTCGATGCCGCCGATGCTGCCGGCGTCCATCCCGAAGACGTCGACGGGCGCCGCCTGCGCGAAGCGGTCGAGCAGGTCGGTGCCCGTCACGCGGGCGCGGCGGCGCGCCTCGTTGATCACCACGGCGGTGCGCGGCAGCTCGCCCGTGTAGCGCTCGCCGGGATCGACGATCCCGTGGTCGATCACGCGCGTGGGCGTCGAGCCGGCATCCCAGAAGAGGTCGTTGAAGTGGGTGACGTGGACGAGCGTCAGGTCGTCGCGGTCGGCGGCCGGGTGGCGCATCTCGGCGATACGGCCCTGCGGCGCGTTGTGCTCGACGTAGACCGCGGGGATGTCGCGGCCGGGGCACCTCCCCCCCAGCCACTCCTCGGCGAGGTGCTCGAGCTCGTGGGGGCGCTGGAGGATGACGACGTCGAAGTCGGTCTCGGCGATCTCCTCGGGCGCCAGCTCCTGCACCCGCTCGGGCCACGCGAAGGTCTGGGCACGGCCACGGCCGTCGGGCCCGCGGTCCGGGAGCACGGGGACGACGTGGTCGTGGTCGCCGTGGACGAAGGCGGTCGCCCAGGAGCCGTGCACGTGCCAGAGCAGGATCCTCACGCCGCCGCCCCCTCGAGCACCGGGGCGAGCCGGTCGACCGCCGCCACGACGCGCTCGACCGCGACGCCGCCGAGGCACGGGTGGCCCTCGACGGGGCAGACGCGCGCGCGGCAGCCCGCGCACGGCACGTCGACGAAGAGCAGCTCCTGCGGCACCCGCCACGGGCGCCAGCGCACCGCTGGCACCGTCGGGGCGAAGAGCGAGACGACCGGCGTCCCGACCGCGGCGGCCAGATGCGCGGGCCCCGTGTTGCCGACCACCACGACCTGCGCGCCGGCCAGGACGTCGGCGAGCCCGGCGAGGTCGGTCGCGCCGCCGAGGTCGATCCCTGCCGTGCCGGCCACCCGCGCGGTCAGCTCGCGCTCGGCGGGCGCGCCGGTGACCACGACGGTCCGCCCGGCGGCGGCGAGCGCCTCGACGAGCTCGGCGTTGCGCTCGGGCGCCCAGGCGCGCGCGGGGACCGAGGCGCCGGGATGGACGACGACGTACGGCCCCTCGACCGGCAGCTGGGCGCCCGGGCGCCTCACCCGCAGGGCGCCGTCGTCGCCGGCGGGCAGCCGGTGGCCGAGCGTGGCGACGAGATCGAGCGCGCGCTCGACCTCGTGGACGTCGTCGTCGATGCGGTGGCGGACGTCGAGCAGGGAGCCGGGGTAGTCGACGGAGGTCGCGGCGACGAACCCGACGCCCGCCAGGCGCAGCAGCAGGGCGGTCGGCAGCGGGCTCTGGTGGAAGGAGCCGAAGATCACCGCGCGGTCGATGCCGCGGCCGGCCAGGTCCTCGACGAGGCCGAGCGTCGCGGCGCGGTCGACGGGCTCGGGCTCGGGGTCGATCCACGGCGCGCGCCACACGATCACCTCGTCGACGCCCGGCAGCAGCGCCGCCGCGTTGCGCCCCCGCGGGCCGCAGAGCAGCGTCAGGCGGTCGTGCGCGGCGGCCAGCGCGCGGATGGCCGGGCCGGCGAGCAGGACGTCGCCGTCGTTGTCGAGGCGGACCGCGAGGACGTGGCCGCTCATGCCGCGGCCCCCAGCGCCAGGTCGACCGCGCGGCCGAGGTCGGGGGCGACGCGCTCGGCGGCCGCGACCTCCTCGGGGAGGGTGTGCGGCGTGGGGACGAGGATGCCGCGCGCCCCCGCGGCCCGGGCCGCCTCCACGTCGGCGCCGATGTCCCCGATCACCACGCAGTCCTGCGGCTCGACGCCCAGCGCGGCGGCGGCGCGCAGCACCAGGCCCGGCGCGGGCTTGCGGCACCCGCAGCCGTCCTCGGGAGCGTGGGGGCAGTGCGTCCACGGGCCGAGCGGCCCGAGCAGCTCCTCGACCCGGGCGTTGACCGCCTCCACGTCGCCCTCCGTCAGCAGCCCGCGGGCGATCCCGCTCTGGTTGGAGACGACCGCCGTCGGGACGCCGGCGCGCCGCAGGCGCTCGACCGCCTCCCGGGCGCCCGGGACGAGCTCGACCCGATCGGGATCGCCGTTGTAGGGGACATCGACGACCAGGGTGCCGTCGCGGTCGAACAGCACGGCCGCGGGCGGGACGCTCAGCGGCCGGGCGCCGCGGGCGCGCCACCGGCCGAGCAGCCACCAGCCGCCGGCGGCGAACGGCATCGCGGCGCTCGTCGAGACCATCGTCGCCACCTCGCGCGGCGTGCGCGGCCCGGGCGCGATCCGCGCCCACGCGAGCTCCGCCGTGCCGGCCGCCCAGCCGGCGAGCCCGGCGGCGGCCACCGCCCGGCGCCGCGCCAGCAGCCCGGTCACCCCGGCGACGCCGGCCGCCGCCACCGCGAGATGGCGCCCGCGGCGCCCGGCCGGGGCCCCGGCGCGCTCGCGCCAGCCCGCGCCGTGCAGCGCGTCCATCAGGGCGTCGTCGGCGTTGCCGGCCTGCTTGCGCAGCGAGACCCGCGCGTCCGCGGGCCCGACCGGGTGCAGGACCCGCCGCGCGCCGCGCTCGATCGCCCAGCCCGCCGCGCACACCCGCAGCCCCAGGTCGGCGTCCTCGCGGTAGGCGCGGGGGAAGCGCTCGTCGAAGCCGCCCACCGCCGCCAGCGCGGGGCGCCGGTAGGCGAGGTCGGCGGTCGCCCACTGCGCGCC
The DNA here is from genome assembly GCA_030447005.1 of Solirubrobacteraceae bacterium. The sequence continues at coordinate 3,322 of JAUJME010000226.1, forward strand.
CTCGAGGCCGGCGACGTTGCGCTCCCAGTCCGTCGGGCGCCGCCCGGCTGGCCGCGGCACGGCGATCCGCCCCTGCGAGCCGCCCACCCGCGGGCCGGCGGCGCGGAGGTCGCCGAGCAGCCCCTCGAGCCAACCGGGCTCGGGGACGACGTCGTCGTCGAGGAAGGCGACCCACTCGGCGCGCCCCGCGCGCCAGCCGAGGTTGCGCGCCGCGGCCGGGCCGCGGCCCGCCCCCGCGATCACGCTCACCCACCCGGGCGCGTCGAGCCCGCGCCCGCCGTCGTCGACGACGATCACCCGCTCTGCCGCCGCAGGGACCCCCTGCGCGGCGAGGGCGTCGAGCAGCACGCGCAGCGAGGGGCGGCCGGCCGACGGGATGACGACGTCGAAGCCCATTCAGGCCAGCGCCTGCTCCACCACCCGTCCGCGCGCCGCCGCGCTCGTCGGCCGGCGCACCAGGAACGGCCCGAGGGCCAGCGCGTCGACGGGCGCGGAGCCGAAGCACTCCAGCGCGTCGCGCGGGTCGTCGACCATCGGGCGGC
>JAUJME010000227.1:0-1261 GCA_030447005.1 Solirubrobacteraceae bacterium
CCGGGGGCGGGCGCCGCCCTCGCGGGCGCGCCCGCGACCGCGACCGCGCCCGGCTCGGTGCGCGCGGCCGGCGCCGCGCCGGCCGGGCGGCGCACGGCCGGGCGGCGGGTGCCGAGGCCCATCCGCACGCGGCGGACCTGGACCCGGCTCGCGACCCGCAGCTTGCCGCGCTTGGCCGCGCGCGGGGCGCCGGCGCCGGTCCCGGCCGTGGCGCCCGCCGGCCGCGCGCTCGCGCCCGGCAGCGGCCCGGACGCCAGCCCGGCGGCGACGAGCGCCAGCACGGCCGCCGCCCGCCTCACGCCCGCACGAGCCCGTAGCGCTTGAAGTTGCCCGCGCCCGGGACGATCCCCTCGGCGTCCACGCCGAACCACTGCTCGAGCAGCGACGCGTAGACCCCGCGGAAGTCCGCCGTGGCGACGAGGTTGCCCGAGCGGTCCACGCCCCCGGCGCCGAGGCCGGGAAAGCCCTCGATCGTCCGGCCGCTCGCCTGGGTGCCCATCACGAAGGAGACGCCGGCGGCGCCGTGGTCGGTGCCCGTGCCGTTCTCCCTGGCGCGGCGGCCGAACTCGCTCCAGACGTGGACGAGGACCCGGTCGGCCACGCCGCGCGCCTCGAGGTCGGCCTGGAAGGCGGCGAGCGACTGGGAGAACAGGCCGAGGTCGCGGTCGAGCGTCGCGGCCTGGTTGTCGTGGGTGTCGTAGCCGCCGTTGGCGTTGAGCGCCACGCAGCGCAGCGGCATCCCCGAGCCGATCATCCGGGCGAGCGCGGCCAGGCGCTTCGGGAACGCCGTGTTGGCGGTCGGGTAGCTCACCGCCGAGCCGAACGGGAACTTCGCGCCCTGCATGGGCGCGAGACGGTCGCGCAGCTCGGAGACCTGGGCCACCGCGCGCCGCGCCGCGGGGTGCCCTCCGCCGCCGCCCGGGAGGCCGCCCATCAGCTCGAGCGCGTCGAACATCTGCTGGTTGAGGCCCCAGCAGCCGCGCGTCCACAGGTCGGTGCTCGACGGGTCGGCCACCGCGGCGACCGGCACCCTCGAGGCCGCGAGCGCCGGCGCCAGCGACGAGTTGAGCGCGAGTCCCTGGAGCGGGTTGTCCGCCACGCCGTGGCGGTCGAGGTAGCGCCCCAGCCAGCCGACGCGCCCGGACGGGCTGAGCTCCCCGATCTCCCAGAAGTGACGGGAGGTGAAGTGCGACTGGTCGGGCGAGGAGTAGCCGATCGCGGGGATCATCGAGATCCGCCCGCGGGCGTGGAGGTCGCGCAG
>JAUJME010000227.1:1361-3846 GCA_030447005.1 Solirubrobacteraceae bacterium
AGGTCAGGTAGTCGGGGCTCACGCCGATGAGCTGGCGCAGGGCGTTCTGGCGCTGGGCGTACTTGTCGCCCCACCGCAGGACGGTGGCCGCGGTGGCCGCCCAGCTCACGAGCGCCGCCACCGTGTCATCGGCCAGATCCGGGTTGCCCCAGAACTCGAGCGCCCGCGCGACCGCCTGCTCGGGCGTCTCGGCGGGATAGGTGCTCGGCACGGTGTCGCGGTCGATGACGTAGTTGACGAGGTACCAGCGCCCGCGCACGGTGCTCGTGTCCAGCCACGTGTCGTCGCGCCAGCCGGCGACGTCCGGCGGCTCGTAGAGACGCTGGCCGGCGTTGTCGCAGAGCCAGGTCCAGTGGTCGGCGGTGATCGCCTTGCCGCGCGCCCGCAGCATCCCCGCGAGCGCGACGACCGGCGGCTTGACCATCCGGGCGCCGTAGAGCTCGGGCGACTTGAGGATCGCCTCGACGACCGGGCCGATCCGGCGCCCCGTCCCGACGTAGAGCCGCTCGAGCGCCGCCGCCGTCTCCTCGGGGGGGTCGCCCGCGACGAAGTAGCCCCACAGCTTGCGGACGAAGAACGACGCGTGCAGCGGGTGGCCGATCACCAGGCGGCAGGCCGCCTCCCAGCCGTAGTTGCCCGTCTGGCCGAAGACGGTCTTGGGCTTGTCGTCCCAGCGTGCGGCCTCCCAGCGGAAGTTGTGGTGGCCGAGCTCGCCGCTCCAGTTGCTGCGCCAGCCGCTGAGCGCACGGGCCAGCTCGCGCACGTCGCCCTCGGTGTAGGCGCCGCGGTCGGCACCGAGGCCGAAGAGCTCCATCACCTCGCGGGCGTAGTTCTCGTTGATCGCGCCACGCCGGTTCGAGGTGCCGTTGAGGAAGATCAGCATCGCCGGGTCGCGGGTGACGTCGAGCAGCAGCTCCTCGAAGCTCCCGAGCGCGTGGCGGCGGAAGAGGTCCGTCTGCTCGAGCATCAGCCGCTGGGAGCCGACGCCGTCGAGGCTCGTGGCGAACCAGTCGTGCAGGACGAGCGCCATGCGCTCCGTGAGCTGGTGGCTCGAGCGGACCATCCGGTCGAGCCAGGAGAGGTGGTCGTGGCCCCACGAGCTCGTCGGGTTGAGCGGCTTGGCGACGCCGCCGGAGACGTAGGTCGGCTCGGGGCCCGAGAGCGACGGCGCGCCGGCCGGGCTCAGCAGCGACGCCACCGCGCCGTCGAGCCCGAGGGCGGCGAGCCGGGCGCCGTCGCCCGGGCGCGGGCCGAAGCCGGCGCGCCACAGGAGGCGCTCGGCCTGGCGGGGGCCGAACGCGCCGGCGTAGACCGGTCCGTCGTAGCGCTGGGGGCCGGCGACCGGCAGCGGCGGCAGGCTCTCCGGCTGCGCGGGCGGGGCCGGCGGCGCGGGCGTCTTCGCGGGCGCCGGCGCCGCCTTCGGAGCGGGCTTCGCCGCCGCCGCGGGCCTGGCGGGCGCGGGGTGCATGCTCCCGCCGCTGCCGGGCAGCGGCTGGGCGGGCGCCTTGGGCGGCGTGGGACGGGCCTTCGGCTTGGCCGGCTTGCAGGCCACCTTGGGCTTGGCGGCGGGTCTGGGCTTGCGGGCCTTGAGCTTCGCCTTGCCCTTGGCGGGCGCGCAGGCGGCGGCCTTCTTCTTCTTGCGCCGGCGGCGGGCCTTGCTGGAGAGGAGCGGGACGGCCATCTCCTGTGTGGTCGGCAGGAGGCGCCGGCTACCTCAACGCGGCGGTGGGCTGGACGGACCGTCAACGGCAGCTGGTGAGGGCGAGCGGTCGACCGCGCCCTGGCCGCGCGCCCCCCGGCACACGCCCGGCACACTTGGTCGTCCCTCACCGGCGCAGTCGAAGTACTCCCCGACACTAGAGTGGACGCGTGAGCCTGCCCGGGCCCTCACGGACCATCACGGTGGAGCCGATCGAGGCTCCCGCCGAGCGCCCTGCGCCGGCCGAGCCGCCGCCGCCCGCGCCGGCGCCCGAACCGGCCCCGGCCCCCGCGCGCGAGCCCGTCCCAGCGTGAGCCTGGCCCCGGACCTCGCCGCGCCGGTGATCGGCTTCCGCGCGTGGCGCCTGGGACGCGACCGCCTGCTGTCGCCCTACATCCCCTGCCGCTGGGAGGGCCGCACGATGCACGCCGAGTGCTACGACGCGAACCGCTCGCTGCTGCGCGGGGAGGGGTGGCTGCGCGAGCCGCACCCGTCGCCGCACCCGTCGTGCCAGTGCGGCATCTACGCCTACCACCGCCCGGGGCTGCGCGCCTACTACGGCGAGTGGGCGTGGGCGGAGGGGATCATTGCCGCCTGGGGCCGCATCGAGGTGCACGCCGACGGCTTCCGCGCCGAGCACGCGCGCATCGAGGCGCTCGCGCACCCCGACCGCGAGGAGCCCGCGGTCGCCGCGACGATCGAGCGCGTCGCGGCCGACCTGGGCGTCCCGCTGCTGGCTCGCGGCGAGCTGGCCGGCGCGGCCGAGTCCTTCGGCGCCACGTTGCC
>JAUJME010000228.1 GCA_030447005.1 Solirubrobacteraceae bacterium
GTGATGGGGAGCCCGGCGGCCGAGGTCTACGAGCCGGCCGGCGGCTGACCGCCGACGAGCGCGAGCGGCGCGCGCTCGAGGTACGCCTCCTCGAGCATCCCCGCGACCTCCTCCCACGGCACGCCGCGATCGAGCCGCACGCCGATCCAGCCGCGGTGGCCGACGTAGGGCGGGACGAAGTAGCGGTCGGGCTGGGCGGCGACGAGGCCCGCCTGGGCGCCGTCGGGCGCCGCGCACCAGATCGCGAGGCGGCCGTCGCCGTGGTGGTCGTCCTGGAACATCGCGAAGGACCGCTTACCGCGGATGAAGAAGGTCGGCGCCCCGTGGCTCGGCCGCTCGGAGACCTCGGGCAGTCCCAGGCAGATCCCGCGCACGCGCGCGAGGGCGGCGGCGGGCTCGGCGGTCATCGGACGGACGGTAACGCCCGCGGTCGTAGGCTGGGGCCGGCCATGCCCGAGCTTCCGGAGGCCGAGCGCGCCCGCCAGCAGATCGAGAAGGCCCTCGGCCGCCGGATCGCCGCAGCCGACGACGCCGACGGCTACGTCTGCCGGCCGCACGGGCCCGGCGAGATCGACGGCGCGCTGCGCGGCCGCACCCTCACGAGGGCGCACCGCCGCGGAAAGTTCCTGTGGGTGGAGACCGACGACGGCGGGCCCGACCTCGGCCTGCACCTCGGCATGGCGGGCTCGATCGTGGTCGACGGCGAGCCGGCGCCGAACGGCTGGGACCGCTTCTCGCTCGCCTTCGAGGACGGCGGCCGGCTCGCGCTGCGCGACAAGCGCCGCCTCTCGCGCGCGGTGATCGACCCGGACTACTCCCACGTCGGGCCGGACGCCGGCGAGATCTCGCGCGACGCCTTCCGCGAGCGGGTCGGGCGGGGCACCGCGCCGCTGAAGGCGCGGCTGCTCGACCAGGGCGTCCTGGCCGGGATCGGCAACCTGCTCGCCGACGAGGTGCTGTGGCGCGCCCGCCTCTCGCCCAACCGCCTCGCGGAGTCGCTGAGCGAGGAGGAGCTCGATGGGCTGCGCCGCGAGCTGCGCTCCGCGATCCGCTCGGCGATCCGCAAGGGCGGCGTCCACACCGGGGACTTCATGCCGGCGCGCAAGCGCGGCGCCGCCTGCCCGCGGTGCGGCGCCGAGGTCCGGCGGGCGACCGTGGGCGGGCGCACGACGTTCTGGTGCCCGAGCTGCCAGCCGGAATAGTCTCCGGCGCCATGGCCCCGCGCGTCGTCGACCTCTCCTACGTCCTCTCGCCCGACACGCCGATGTTCCCCGTCTACGACCCGGTCGAGGTCGCCGACAAGTTCACCACCGCGGCCGACGGCTTCAACGTCCGCTCGTGGGCGTTCGACGAGCACTCGGGCACCCACGTCGACGCGCCGGCGCACTTCGCCGAGGACGCCACGACCGTCGACCGCATCGAGCCGGCCGAGCTCGTGCTCCCGATCGCGGTCCTCGACGTCCGCGAGCGCCTCGGCGGCGACCCCGACGGCACGGTGATCCCCGACGATGTCCTCGCCTACGAGCGCCGCCACGGCCCGCTGCCCGACCGCTGCGCCATCTTCGCGCTGACGGGTTGGGGGGAGCGCGCCGGCGACCCGGTGGCCTACATCAACGCCGACGAGGCGGGGACCCTGCACTCCCCCGGCTTCTCCACGGACCTGACGGAGTTCCTCAAGGCGGAGCGCCCGGGCGTCCGGGCGATCGGCCTCGACACCGCGAGCCTCGATCCGGGGGAGTCCAGCGACTTCGCCGCCCACGTCTCGTGGCTTCCGTCCGGGCGCTACGGGATCGAGAACCTCGCCAACCTCGAGCGCCTGCCGGCCGCCGGCGCGACGGTCGTGGTCGGCGTCCCGCGCTACGAGGCCGGCAGCGGCGGGCCGGCGCGCATCCTGGCGCTGCTCTGATGGCCGTCCGGGTCGTCGGCGACGCGATGCGCGCCTACTACGACCGGCGCGCGCCCGAGTACGACGATTGGTGGCTGGGGACCGGGCGGTTCGCCGAGCGCGACCGCCCCGGCTGGACGGAGGAGGTCGAGCGGCTGGTCGCCACCCTGGCAGGGCTGCCGCCCGCCCGGACTCTCGACGTCGCCTGCGGGACCGGCTTCCTCACGCGCCACCTCCGCGGCGAGGTGACCGCCGTCGACCAGAGCGCGGCGATGGTCACGATCGCGCAGGCGCGGATGCCCGACGCCCGTGTGCTCGCGGGCGACGCCGTCCCACTCCCCTTCGGCAACGGCGAGTTCGACCTCCTGTTCACGAGCCACTTCTACGGCCACCTGCTCCCGGGCGAGCGCGCGCCCTTCCTCGCCGAGGCGCGGCGGGTGGCGCGGCGGATCGTGGTTGCGGACTCCGCCCGGCGGCCGGGCGTCGCGTCCGAGGCCTGGGAGGAGCGGATCCTCGACGACGGGACCCGCCACCCGGTCTACAAGCGGTGGTTCACGCCGGCCGGCCTGGCCGAGGAGGTCGGCGGGGGCGAGACGCTGCACGCCGGGCGCTGGTTCGTCGTCGTATCGGCGTGACCTCTTCCTCGACTTGAGGGTGAGATAAGACGACGCTGGCCCGTCATAGGCGGCCGTGGCTCAAGGCGGGTCGAACGAATGCCGACCTTGTGGGGGATCCGTCATGCGATTCCGCCTCCACACGCCGAATCTCTCCTCTCGCGTCCTCTCCACCGGGCTGGTCTCCGCCGGCGTGTTCGCGGCGGTCCTGGGCGCCACGGGCGCCACGGCGCAGGACGCGACGTCGACGGCGACCGCCACGGCGACCCCCGCCGCGGCGGCGCTGATGGCGGAGCCCACCCCCACGGCGACCACGGCGCCGATCCCGGAGGCGTCCCCCACCGTCGCCGGCACGCCGGCCGCGACCCCGGCCGCCACCGCCGAGGCCACGCCGACGGCTGCCGCGCCTGACCCTTCTCCGACCTCCACCGCCACGCCCGCCGCCACCCCGGATGCCGCCAAGCCGGCCAAGGGGAAGCGCTCCGCCGGCAAGGCCAAGAAGTCGCGCCCCGCCAAGAAGACCAAGCGCTCCCGCGCGAAGAGCCGCAAGCGCTCGCGCAAGGCGCGCGGCAGGTCGCGGCAGGAGGCCGCCGCCGAGGAGCACCTCGAGCAGTGCGAGCCCCAGCCGGTCGCCGAGCTCGACGAGGAGGCCACCCAGGCCGGCCTCACCGGCAAGTCCGCCGCGACCCTCTCCGACGAGTTCCCCGCCGAGCCCGTCGAGACCGGCGAGGACGCCGACGAGGAGAAGGACGACGAAGACTCGACCTCTGATTCAGGGTGCGAGTCTGGCAAGGACGGCAAGAAGAAGAAGAAGAAGCGCAAGAAGGGCAAGCGCTCCAAGCGCGACAAGCACGACGACCACCCGCCCGTCCCCGCTCCCACCATCCCGACGACCAACGCGGACGGCAGCCCGGCCGGCGGCAACCCCGACTTCGCCCTCGCCCAGCCCGGCGCGGCCCGCATCGGCGTCCCGAACTTCTTCATCGAGAAGTTCCGCATCCCGCCGTTCCTCCTCCCGATCTACCAGGCCGCCGGCATCCAGTACGGCATCCGCTGGGAGCTGCTCGCCGCGATCAACGAGATCGAGACGGACTACGGCCGCAACCTCAACGTCTCCTCCGCCGGCGCCCTCGGGTGGATGCAGTTCATGCCCGCCACCTGGAAGGCCTACGGCGTCGACGCCAACCGCGACGGCCTCAAGGACCCCTACAACCCGGTCGACGCGATCTTCGCCGCCGCGCGCTACCTCCGCGCCGCGGGCGGCGAGCGCGACATCCGCCGCGCCGTCTTCGCCTACAACCACGCCGACTGGTACGTCGACTCCGTCCTCATGCGCGCCCGG
>JAUJME010000229.1 GCA_030447005.1 Solirubrobacteraceae bacterium
GTCAACGACGAGCACGGGCACGCCCGCGGCGACGCGGTCCTGCGCGACGTCGCCTACGCGATGCGCGAGACCCTGCGCGCCTTCGACCTCGTCTACCGGCTCGGCGGCGAGGAGTTCGTCGTGATCCTGCCGGGCGCCGACCTGGAGTCCGCCGTCGAGGTCGCCGAGCGGTTGCGCGGGGCGGTGGCGACCGCGGTGCCGGTGACCTTGAGCCTCGGGGTGGCCGTCGCTCAGGGGCACGACTTCTCCCTCGACACCGTGCTCGAGTCGGCGGACCGCGCGCTTTACGAGGCCAAGCGCAGCGGGCGTGACCGCGTCTGCGTCGCGGGCTCGGGCGCGGGCTCGGGCGACCTCGCGCCCGTCTAGCGCTCGCCGGCCAGCCAGCCGTCGATGAGCCGCCGCGCGATCGCCACCGGCGGCGGCACGCGGAGCTCCCCGCGGCCGGCGACCGCCTCGGCGAGCTCCTCGCGCCCGAACCAGCGCACGTCGTCGAGCTCGCCGTCGGCGGCGACCGCCTCCCCGCCGGCGTAGCCCGCGGTGAAGCCCAGCATCAGCGAGGCGGGGAAGGGCCAGGGCTGCGAGGAGACGTACCGCGGCGCGGTCACCGTCACGCCGGCCTCCTCGAGCACCTCGCGGGCGACGGCCGCCTCGAGCGTCTCCCCCGGCTCGACGAAGCCGGCCAGCGCGGAGTAGCGCCCGGCGGGCCAGGCCGGCTGGCGGCCGAGCAGCAACCGGTCGCCGTCCGCGACGAGCATGATCACCACGGGGTCGGTGCGCGGATGGTGCTGCGCTGCGCAGGCCGGGCAGGCGCGCAGGTGCCCGCCCTCCCCGGGCGCCGTCGGCTGCCCGCAGTTCGCGCAGAAGCGGTGGCGGCGGTGCCAGTTGAGCAGCGCGGTGGCGTAGGCGACGAGGCCCGCGTCGGCGGAGGCGAGGCGGGCAGCGGCGTCGCGGACGCCGGCGAGCGCGGCGCCCGGGACCGCGGCGCCGGCGGCCACGTCGAGGGCGAAGACCGCGCGGCCGCCCGGGTCGAGGCCGAGGAGGACCGGCTCGGCCGGGGCTCCGGCGAGCGCCAGCGCGTCGCCGAGCGGCACGCGCGCCGGGGCGAGCGGGCCACCCCCGCCGGCCTCGAGGTAGACGCCGTCGGGCGCGACGAGCACCGCGCGGCTGGCGGGGTCGGCGACGCGCTCGCGCACCCAGCCGTCGTCGCGGCGCAGCGCGCCCGCCCGGTCGAGGACTCCGCCGCCGAACGCGTTGGGCGCCCGTTCGGGCACGCTCAGTCGACCAGCCGCCGCTCGACCGCCCAGCGGCTGAGCTCGTGGCGGTTGGAGAGCTGGAGCTTGCGCAGCACCGCGCTGACGTGCGCCTCGACCGTCTTGGCCGAGATGCCGAGCTGGTGGGCGATCTCCTTGTAGAGGTAGCCCCGCGCGAGGTGGCGGAGGACCTCGCGCTCGCGGGCGGTGAGCTGGTCGAGCTCGGGATCGACCTCGGCCGGGGTCATCGTCCCCGCGAAGGCGTCGAGCACGAAGCCGGCCAGCCGCGGCGAGAAGACGGCGTCGCCGGCGGCGACCCGCCGGATCGCCCCGGCGAGCTCCTCCCCGCCGATCGTCTTGGTCACGTAGCCGCGCGCGCCGGCCCGGATGACCGCGATGACGTCCTCGGCGGCGTCGGAGACCGAGAGGGCGAGGAAGCGCTGTGCCGGGCGGTCGTGGGTGACGTGGCGGATCACCTCGGCCCCGCCGCCGCCGGGCAGGTGGACGTCGAGCAGCACCACGTCGGGGCGCAGCTCGAGGATGCAGCGGGCGGCCTCCTCGACCGTCCCGGCCTCCCCGAGGATGTCGACGCGGCCCTCGAGCTCGGCCCGCACCCCGCGGCGGAAGATGACGTGGTCGTCGACCACCACGACCGAGGTCACGACGGCGCCCCCTCGAGGCAGAGCTCGACCTCGGTGCCGCCGCCCGGTGCCGAGCCGATCGTCGCCCGCCCGCCGTGGCGCGCCATCCGCGCGACGATCGAGTCGCGCACCCCCCGCCGGTCGGCGGGGACGGCGTCCGGGTCGAAGCCGGCGCCCCGGTCGCGGACGAAGACCTGGACGCGCTCCGGCCCCGCCTCCGCGTAGAGCGCCACGGGCCCGGCGTCGCCGGCGAACTTCGCCGCGTTCGTGAGCGCCTCGCGGGTCGCGGCCAGCAGCGCGCCGGCGGGCTCGGCCAGCGGCACGTCGCCCACGGTGACCACCTCGATCGGCACCCCGTGGGCCTCCTCGACCTCCGCGGCGGCGGCACGCAGCGCGGCGGCCAGGCTCGCGTCGGCGGCGGGGCCGGCTGGATCCCACAGCCAGGCGCGCAGCTCGCGCTCCTGCCGGCGGGCGAGGGTGGCGACCGCGCGCGGGTCGTCGGCGCGCTTCTGGACGAGCGCGAGCGTCTGGAGGACGGAGTCGTGGAGGTGCGCGGCGAGCTCCGCGCGCTCCTGGGAGCGGATGCGCTCCGAGCGCTCCTGGGCGAGATTGCGACCGAGCCGCCAGAGGAACGGCGCGAGGATCAACCCAAGTCCGACCGTGACCACCACCACGGCGAGCACCACGTCGCGCAGCGGCCCGAGGGCGCCGTTGGACTGGAGGAAGAGGAGGACCGCGCCGATGACCAGCGCCACGCCGAAGCCGCCGTTGTAGACGCCGGCGCGGCTCGGGCCCGGGGAATCGGGCGCGAAGTCGGGCTCGGCGGGCGCGGCGGGTGTCCGCGGGCGCTGGAGCCGCCACAGCAGCGCGCCCCCGACCGCGGCGAGCACGACGGGCCACACGACCGCGTCGGAGAACCACAGCCCGAGCTCGCGCAGGGAGAGCAGGAGCGCGAGCGCGAGCAGCCCGACGCCGGCCGCGAGCTGCGCGTTGGCGCGGCGCGAGGGCACGGCCGCCCCCGGCACGGCGGGGACGACGAGCCACATCACGCCGTAGAGGATCGCGCCGAGGCCGCCGACCGCCGCCGTGACGATGAAGACGACGCGCAGGATCCGCACGTCGAGCCCCAGCCGCGCGGCGAGCCCCGCACTCACGCCGGCCACGACCCCCTCGGCGGGGTCGCGGCGCAGCGGGGCGGGGCGGGTGGTCGGCGAGCCCGCGGCAGCGGCCATCGCCGTCATGGTGACCGGTCGGCCAGCCCCGCCGCCAGCAGGATCGCGCCGGCGGTCGCGGCCAGCGCCGGCAACAGCCAGCCGAACCCGAGGTCGAGCACCTCGAGGCGGTCGAGCAGGAGGAGCGCGCCGAGGGCCATGGTCACCAGGCCGGCGACCAGCGAGACGGGGTCGAAGCGGCGGGCGCGCATCAGCCGGCCTCGGCGACGGTGACGGTGCACCCGGCGTCGTCGGGCGGCTCGTCGCCCAGGTGATCCTCGTGATCGTCCTCGTCGCCGTCATCGGCGTCCGGCGCGTCGCCCGGCTGGTCCTCGTGCGACGGCGCATCGTGGTCCCAATCACCGGTCCACCCGCGATTCGGGTGATCCCACTCGATCTCCGGCCCGCGCGCCACCCGCAACGCGCCCAGCCCCACGTCTGCCCGCACGAGCAGGCGCGGCTTGGTCTGCGGGGCGACCTGGGTGACGAAGTCGACGTCGAGGCCGGCCGCCTCGCGGCCGGTGATGGTCGCCGCGCCCGCGCCGAAGCGCGAGTTGGTCTCCACGCACACGCCCTCCGGAACGAGCACCTCGGCGGCGCCCATGCCGACCTGCAGGTCGAGGACCGTCTGGCCGGCGGGTGGGAACCGCGTCTCGCGCAGGTCGACCGAGATCGCCCCCGCGCCGATCCGGTAGCCGCCGGCGGGAATGTCGGCGACCGCCACCGGGCGGT
>JAUJME010000230.1 GCA_030447005.1 Solirubrobacteraceae bacterium
GGGGAGGTCCTTGATGAACTCGCCGTCGATCTTGATGACGTCGAACGGCAGGTGCTTGAGGTAGTAGAGCGAGCCGAAGCCGGCGCCGAAGTCGTCGAGCGCGAAGCGGCAGCCGAGCTCGCGCAGCCGCTCGGCGAGCACGCCGGCGCGGACGATGTCGGCGATCGCCGCGGTCTCGGTGATCTCGAAGATCAGCCGGCTGGGGTCGATGTTCGCCTCGTCGACCGCGCGGCGGATGAAGGCGACCGTCTCGGCGTCGGTCACCGAAGCGGCCGAGAGGTTGACCTCGAGCACCGGCTCGCCCGCCGGCGTGGCGGCGAGGAACTCGAGCGCGCGGCCGATCACCCAGCGGTCGATCGCCGGCATCTGGCCGAAGCGCTCGGCGGTGGAGAGGAACTCGCCCGGCGGGACGGGCGCGCCGTCGTCGCCGACCATCCGCAGGAGCAGCTCGTGGCGGTCGACGCGGTCCTCGGCGAGGTTGAGGATCGGCTGGGAGTGGAGGACGAGGCGGTCGTTCTCGAGCGCGTGGGTGATTCGCCCGGCCCAGCTCAGCGAGGCACGTACGCGCGTGAGCGAGCGGTGCCCGGGGGCGGCGGTCTCCACCCGGTCGCGCCCCGCCTCCTTGGCCGCGTACATGGCGATGTCGGCCTCCGCGAGGACGTCGGATGCGGTCAGGCCCTGGGCGGCCGGCTCGATCGGCGCCAGCCCGACGCTCGCGCTGAGCCGCACCCGCTCGCCGCCGATCACCATCGACGCCTCCCGCAGCGCCCGCAGCAGCTCGGAGGCCACCTCGGCGCCTGCGGCGAGCCCGGTGCGGGGGAGGACGAAGGCGAACTCGTCGGAGCCCAGGCGCCCGAGCGCGTCGGTCTCGCGCAGGCGGCCGCGCAGGATGGTGGCGGCCTGGGCGAGCAGGTGGTCGCCCATCCCGTGGCCGTGGGCGTCGTTGACGTAGCGGAAGTTGTCGAGGTCGATCACGCCGACGACGCCCGGCTCGCCGTAGCGGTCGGCGAGCGCGACGACCTGGCCGAGCTGCTCCTGGAGGCGCTCGCGGGTGAAGGCGCCGGTCAGCGGGTCGTGGTCGGCGAGCTTGCGCGCGAGCGCCTCACTCGGGTCGGGCCGCGCCACCGCGGCGCCCCCGGCGATCCGCCCGTCGTCGGCGTGCAGCGGCGCGGCGGTGATCTCGAGCTCGTAGGTGCCGTCGACCGTCCGGTAGGAGAAGGTCTCCGGCCGGCCCTCGAGCGCCCGCCGCAGCCGCGGCGCGAGGCGGTGGTAGGCGGCCGACGGCAGCACGTCGGCGAGCCGCTCGCCGGCGAGCGTCGCCGGGTCACGGCCGCCCCAGGCGCGCTCGGGACCCGCCGCCAGGAGGATCCGGAGGTCGTGGTCGTAGGCGCACACGACCACGCCGGGCATCGAGCGGAGCGCTCGCAGGGCGATGTCGTCGAGCCGTGGCTGGTGGGTGCTGGGCGCCATGTTCGCTCCTGCGGAGTTCCGAGCCGGTGGGTCACTTCCTTCCCGGCGGCCCCCGATACCGCGATCCGCAGTACGGCTTCGGTCGCGTGAACCTGGCGAAGGCCGGCTCCTAGCCGGCCCGGCGGCTCAGGCCGACCGCGAGCGCCCGCTCGCGCTCGGCCTCGAGCACCTGCGCCCCGCCGCGGGCGGGGCGGGCCGCCGCGAGCTCGGCGTGCCCTCCCTCCTCGAGCAGCCAGCGGCGGGTGTCGGCGACCGTCTCGGCCAGCGGCCGGGTGGCGATTCCCGCGGCACGGCCGTCGATCCGCATCGCGCCCGGGAACTCGTTCTCGGGCAGCCAGAACGGCAGCTCCGTCCATGGCGCGATCCCCGTGACCAGCAGGGCTGCGTCGGACGCGTAGGTGACGCGCTCGTCCGCGCCGAGCGCGGCGACGAGGCCGGCGAACGTCTCGTCGTGTCCGACCGCGTTGAAAGTGCCCGTCCGGCCCGGCTCGAGCATCCACGCCGCGAGGTCGCGGGCGTCGAGGAGCTGAAGCGGCCGCTCGGGCGGCGCGGGGGCGACCAGCGGGCCGCCGCGCTCGGCCCGCTCGATCCACGCGGGCAGCCGCCCGACGTTCTCGTGCGGCCCGACCAGCAGCCCCGCGCGGACGATAAGGCTGCGGTCCGCCCCGAACGCCTCGAGCACCGCTCGCTCGCAGCCCGCCTTGAGCTCGCCGTATTCGCCGTCGTCGGGCCCGGCGCCGGCGGCAACCGGGTGGGTCGGGGCGCGCTCGTCGAGCCCCGCCTCGGCGGGCCAGCCCGGGTAGGCGTTGCAGGAGGAGACGAACGCATAGCGCCCGGCGCGCGGGGCGAGGAGGCGGGCACCCGCCTGCACGTCGCGCGGGACGAAGCCCGAGGTGTCGACCACCAGGTCCCACTCGCCGGTCTCCAGCGCGCGCAGGTCGCCCGCGCGGTCGCCCGTCCGGTGCTCGACCTCCCCGGCGAACAACCCCGGGTTGGTGCGGCCGCGGGTGAACAGCGTCACCTCGGCGCCCGCGGCGAGCGCCGCCGCGGTGACGTGGCGCCCGAGGAAGATCGTCCCGCCGAGGATCAGGAGGCGCGTGATGAACCGGACATTAGGCAACTCGCAGGTTGCGCGCAAGCGCGGAGGGAGGGCCGCTCAGAACACCAGCCAGTCGACGCGCTCGTTCCAGATCCAGCCGTACAGGCCGGGTAGCACGACCAGCAGCGACAGCCAGGCGCGCACGAGCGCACCATGGAGCTCTTGCGGCTCGACCTGCCGGTCGCGGCGCCCGTACGGCGTGAACAGCTCGTCCCACACCAGCGACGCCAGGAGGTAGGCGGCCACCACGGCCAGCACCACGATCGTGCCCCGCCCGGAGCGGGCCCTCGAGCAGCGGCCCTCGCCGAAGGCCGTCGTGTCGACCGTGCCGAACCAGACGGACAGCGCCACGAGCGGCACGCCGGCGCGACGTGAAGCGCGACCAACGCGCGAAGGGGATCGCTCCGGCCACGTGCCGCGAGGGTAGGGCCGGCGGCGGCGTGTCAGCATCCGCCGCCGTGCGCCCCCTGTTCTGGATCTCGGCCGCCCTGCTCGCCTGGACACAGGCGGGCTACGCCGCGGCGCTCGCCCTCCTCGCCGCCCGGCGGCGCGGCGCCCCCGCGCCCGCCCCTCCGCCCGCGCTTGAGCCGCCGGTCGTCTCGCTGATCGTCGCCGCCTACCGCGAGGAGGCGGTCATCGCCGAGAAGGTCGCCGACGCGCTCGCGCTCGACTGGCCGCGCGAGCGCCTCGAGGTCATCGTCGCGGTCGACGGCGGCGCCGAGCCGGGCGCCGATGCCACCGCCGCGCGGGCCCGCGAGGCGGGCGCCGACCTCGTCCTCGAGCTGCCGCGAACCGGCAAGGTGCTCGCCCAGGACGCCGGCGTGCGCCGCGCGCGCGGCGACCTGCTCGCGTTCTCCGACGCCAACGCGCGCTGGGCGCCGGACGCGCTGCGCCGCCTCGCCGCGCCGTTCGCCGACCCGCGCGTCGGCTTCGCGGCCGGCCGGGTGGCGTTCGTCAACGAGGCGGGGACCAATCAGGAGGGCGTCTACTGGCGCTACGAGATGTGGATCCGGGCCAACGAGTCGGCGCTCGTCTCCATCACGGCCGGCAACGGCGCCATCTACGCGGTTCGCCGCACCGCCTACGCGCTCGGCGATCCCCGCGTCTCCCATGACCTCGCCATGCCCGCCCGGCTCGTCCGCGAGGGGTGGCGGGCGGTCGACGTCCCGGACGCGCAGGCGACCGAGAAGATGGTCCCCACCATCGAGGGCGAGTGGGCGCGCAAGCGGCGGATGATGGCCCACGCCTGGCCGAT
>JAUJME010000231.1 GCA_030447005.1 Solirubrobacteraceae bacterium
CGATGCCGCGCAACGACCCCACGGACACCGGCGGCCTGTTCATCGGCCGGCGGCCCGGCACCGCCCCGCTCAAATACCGGGTGGCGCCGCAGCGCGACAAGCGGCGGATGCGCATGGACTCGGCGATGGCCGCCCTCGTGCTGCTCGTCGAGATCCTGCTCTGCCTCACCCTGTGGGGCCCGCAGCCGATCGCCTGGCTGTGGGTCGGCTCGCAGGTCGACTACCTCACGGGCTCGGTGATGCTCGGCATCGCCACGGCGTTCGCCGGGCTCATCGTCACGCTGCTGATCACCCTCTCGATCAGCGCACGGCTCGACGGGCTGTGGCGGATCCTGCGCCGCGCCGCCGGCCACGACCAGCAGGAGGGCGCGCTCGGCCGGATCTTCATGGTCACCGCGGTGATCATCGGCGCCGCCTTCGTCTTCTGGTTCCTCGTCATCGAGGGCCCGGGGCCGGTCGTCGCCCCGACGCAGTGAAGCGCCGCCGGCGGCTCTTCGACTACTACCGCCAGTTCGAGGCGCTCAGCCCGCAGGAGGTCTCCGAGGAGTACCGCGCGCGCTCGGCGGAGGCGCGGTCGCAGGCGCTCGCGGTGGTGCCGGTCCTCGACCTCACCTCGCCCGCATGGCACGAGCCGCCGCACCCCGAGGTCGTCAACGCGGCCACCTTCGCGCTGCGCCGGGCGGTCAACGGCTATCCGGAACCGAGCGCCGAGGCGACGCGCACCGCGCTGGCGGCGCGCCACGGGCTCCCGCCCGACCGGATCGTGCTCGGCCACGGCGCCGGCGAGCTGCTCGCCGCCGCGCTGGCGGTGCTCGTCCGCGGGGGCGGCGAGGTCGTCCTGCCGTGGCCCACCTGGCCGCCGCTGGCGGTGCTCGCCGCGCGCGCCGGCGGGGAGCCCGTCCTCGTGCCGCCGGCCTGCGGCGAGGCGATCGACCTCGCCGCCCTCGATGCGGCGGTCGGGTCGCAGACGCGCGCGATCCTGCTCGCGAGCCCGAACGACCCGACCGGCCTGCCGCTCGACGTCGAGGAGCTGCGGCGCTTCCTGCGCGGGCTGCCCGAGCGGGTGGTGGTGCTGGTCGACGAGGCGCTCGCCGACTTCCTCGACGACGAGGCGACCGCCCTGGCGCGGCTCGAGGACGCACCGAGCCTCGTCGTCGTCCGCTCGTTCTCCAAGGCCCACGCGATGGCGGGCTTCCGGGTCGGCTGGGCGGCCGGCGGCGCCGGGACCGCCGAGCTGCTCGGCGCGCTGGCCCCGAGCGGGGCGGTCGGCTCCGCCGCGCAGGCCGCCGCGACCGCCGCGCTCGAGGTCGCCGACCGGGTCCTCCCCCGCCGGATCGCCGCCGCGGCCGCCGACCGCGCCCGGCTCGCCGCGGCGCTCGAGGGGACCGGCGTCGCCTTCCCGGCCGGCGCGGCCGCCAACTTCGCGTGGCTGGCCTCCGAGCGCCACGACGGCCGAGAGCTGGCCGGCCGCCTGAGCGCCGCGCGCATCATCGTCACCCCGGGGGCGCTCTACGGCGACGAGCGCCGGGTGCGCGCCGCGCTGCGCGGGCCGGCCGCGGTGGACCGGCTGGCCGCGGCGCTGGCCGATCTGTAGCCCGGCGCGTCGCCGCCAGGACCGCTAGGGCCGCTCGCGCGGCGAGCCCACCACCGCCTGGCGCTCGACGAGGAGCGAGCGCAGCACGTAGCCCGGCTCGGCGTCGATCCACGGCTTGCGCTCGGCGAGCACGTCGCGCTCGGCGAGCAGCGCCGATGTCTCGGGGTCGAAGATGAGCTGGCTGCGCACGCCCTCGTGCTCGACCTCGACGGCCTGGCCGCGGCGGCCGAGGCCGTCGCGGACCTCGCCGAGCATCCGGATCCCCTTGATGTGGGCGGTCGCGCGGTAGAGGGCCGCCCGCGCCCGCCGCGGCGCAGGGGCGAAGCGCAGGAGGTCGGTGACGATGCGGAAGGCCTCGACGTCCGGGCTGGGCGGGCGGTCCCCGGCCAGCTCGATGAGCTCGGCGTAGAGCTCCCTGCCGTCCGTGGGCAGCGAAGCGAGGTCGTCGTAGGTGAGCTGGGCGCCGTCGCCGACCGGGAAGCCCTTGGGGTCCGTGAGGTACTCGCCGCTGTCGGAGTAGCCGCGTTTCCCGACCCAGGGCCGTCCGCGCTCGATCCACCGCCGGCGGTCGCGCGAGCCGGGGAACTCGAGCGGCGTCGCGGGCGCCCGCAACGTGTAGCGGCCGTTGCCCTGACGGTTCATCCAGGTCTCCGTCGTGGCGGGTCCGGCGACGACGCTGAACGGCGGCCCGGGACGCATGCGCTGGCGGGCGGGCACGCCCGGTCCGGACCCACCCGCCTCGAAAGTCCTCACCAAAGACCCCCGCTCGCGCACGTAGAGGTACTCACCCGGCCCGAGGTCGGGCGCGCGGACCTCCGCGGCGTCGGCCGCGCGCTCGAGCGCCGAGGCCGGCTCGGGCGAGACGCTGCCGCGATCGAGCCCGGTGATCACGCCGAGCGCCAGTGCCGCGGCGGCCGCGGGCGCCAGCACGGCCGCCAGCCAGCGCCGCCGCCGCCGCGGAGGGCGCCGGAGTGCGCGCGGTTCCTCGGCGAGCTCTCCCTCGATGCGGGCGGTCAGGACGGCCCGCGCGCGCTGCTGGGCCTCGGGATCCGGCGCGGCCTCCTCCGGGCGGAGCTCGCGCAGGGTGTCGAGTGCGTCGGGCATCGCTTCCTCAGTCCTCCTCGAGCAGGGTCTGGATGTGCCGGCGGCCGCGGCTGAGCCGCGAGCGCACCGTGCCGACCGGCACGCCGAGCGCCGCCGCGATCTCCTCGTAGCCCAGGTCGGCCCACGCGAAGAGCAGGAGCGCCTCGCGCTCGGGCGCCCGGAGCGCGGCGAGCGCCGCGGAGACCCGCGGCATCGCCGCGCTCGCGTCCGCGCGCTCCTCGCCGGGCGGGTCCTGGTGCGGCTCGAGGCCGCCGGCAGCGCGGGCGTAGGCGCGCAGCCGGCGGGTCTCGGCGCGGAAGTGGTCGCGGGCGAGGTTCGCCGCGATGCCGTGCAGCCAGGCCCGGACGGGCGCCAGCTCCGGGTCGTAGCGGTGGCGACGGTCGAAGGCGCGGGCGAAGGTCTCGGCGGCGATCTCCTCGGCCACGGGCTCGCCGAAGCGCCGGCGCAGGTACCCGTGCAGCGGCGCGAAGTGCGCGTCGAACACCGCGGTGAAGGCCCACGGATCCTCGCGCGAGGCCAGCAGCGCCGCGCGGTCCGCCGGATCGCCCGCCTCCTGCTCCACCGCCGTCCTGAGCGCCGCCATACCCCTACTTCGCCGAACCCGCCCGGCGGGTTCCCGCCGGCCTACCCCTCCGGGTCGAGCAGGATCTCCGTGCACAGCCAGAGCGCCTCCTCGAAGTGGATCGGGGGGACGCCGGCCACCAGGACGGAGAAGAGCCGCATCCGCGTCGTCTCCGCGGTCACGCCGCAGCCGGCGGCGATCTCCCCGAACAGGACGGCGACCGGGCCATCGGCGTCGGCGACCATCAGGCGGCGGTCCGGGACGTAGGTGGGGTACTCGACCTCCACGCGCCCGAGGCGCTCGCGGCCGGCCGCCGGGCGGATCTCGAGCTCGGCGCCGACGCGGTCGGCGTCGAGCGCCCAGAGCGGCACGCTCGTCTCCATCGTCGCGATGGTCAGCGCGTCGTCGAGCGTGTTGCGCGACGGGAACCCGCCCGCCTTCAGGCGCTCGAGCGCGAGCGCCTCGACCGGCGTGCGGTCGACGTCGGGATCGAGGCCGATGTGGCGGAAGAAGACGCGGTAGGCGGCGGGGATCGGCTGCTGGCGCATCATCACCGCCTG
>JAUJME010000232.1 GCA_030447005.1 Solirubrobacteraceae bacterium
ACCTACCGGATCAGCCTGCCGGCGCGCCGGCGGTCCTCCGGCGACTACCGCGTCCGGCTGCAGGCCACCGGCCCGGGCAACCAGCGCGTCAACACCGTTCTCACCTCACGCAGGCTGTAGACCCCGATGGAGCGCGGCGAGCCGAAACGCTCGCCGCGCTCCTCGCCTGCGGTACCTGCCCGGCGCCACCCTCGGCATGGTCTGGGCGGTCTGGGTGGCGGACGACGTGGTCGGCCGGCGAGGGTGACGGCGCGCGGGCCTTCATCGAAGTGGTCGTCGCGATTTACGGCGCACTGGTGACCGCCGGCGCCCTGATCGGGCTCGTTCTGAGACGGGTCTTCGATGCCCGCGGGGGTGGCTGATCAGTCGCGCAGCGCGGCGAGGGGAAGTTCGTCGCGCTCGAGCAGGGCCGCCATGGCGCCCACGACCTGCGGGTCGAACTGGGTGCCCGAGCAGCGGCGAAGCTCGGAAAGCGCCTCGACGGGCGGCATGCCCTTGCGGTACGCGCGGTCGGAGGTCATCGCCTCGAAGGAGTCGGCCACGAAGAGGATGCGCGACTCGAACGGGATCTCCTCGCCGCCGATCCCGTCGGGGTAGCCCGCCCCGTCGAAGCGCTCGTGGTGGTGGCGGACGAACTTCGCCTCCGTCTTGAGCCCGGAGCGCTGGATCATCGTGGCGCCGACCGTCGAGTGGCGCTGGATCTCGGCGAACTCCGCGTCGGTCAGCCTGCCGGGCTTGGAGAGGATCCCGACCGGCACGGCGACCTTGCCGATGTCATGCAGCAGCGCGGCGCGACGGAGGACCGCGAGGCGCTCGCGACCCAGCCCGAGCTCCGTCCCGAGCGCCGTCGCGTAGGCGGCGACGTTCTCGGAGTGGTCGCGGGTGTAGCGCGTCTGGCCGTCGATCGAGGCGACGAGGCCGTAGAGGTGCGCGCCGCGCAGGACCTCCGGGCCGGATTCCTCGGCGCCGGCGGCGTCCGTCGCGTCGGAGGCGAGCGCGCAGATGTCCTTGCCGTTGCGCTTGGCCCAGTAGAGCGCCGCGTCGGCGCGCCGCAGCAGCTCCTCGCGGGTCGCCGCGTCCGACGGGCAGCCGGCCACGCCCCCCGAGAGCGTGATTCGCCGGCCCTCGACGATCGGCGAGCGGGCGACCGCCGTCCGCAGCCGGTCGGCGACGATCAGCGCCTCGAGCGGCTGGGTCTCCGGGAGCAGGACGGCGAACTCCTCGCCGCCGATCCGCGCCGCCGAGTCGGCCGGCCGCAGCAGCGGCTCGACGATCTCGGCGATCCGCCGCAGCACGTGGTCGCCGACGGCATGGCCCAGCGTGTCGTTGACGCCCTTGAAGTCGTCGACGTCGAAGAGGACGAGCGAGGCGCACGAGTCGTAGCGCTCGGCCCGGTGGACCTCCTTCTCGAGCGCCTCGAAGAAGTAGCGGCGGTTGTACATCCCGGTGAGCGGGTCGCGGATCGCCTGCTCGAGCTTCTCGCGGTAGTCGCGGGCGTTCTGCACGGCGACGGCGAGCTGGTCGACGAGGAGGCGGAGCAGGTCGAGCGCGTCGCCCGCGAGCGGGTCGCGGGCGGGGCGCAGCAGGACCACCGTCCCGATCTCGTGGCCGCGGGCGCGCAGGGGGAGCCGGGTGATCTGCCGATCGCCGCGGAACTCGGCCGGCTCGGCGCCCGCCTCGACGGGCCGGGTCCAGGGATGCTCGCCCTGCCAGGCGCCGGCGGTGGCCGCGAGCTCGGGCCGCGCGCCCGGGCGGTTGAGGTAGAGGGCCGAGCTCGACGCGCGCGCCGCCAGGTGGAGGACCTCGAGCGACTGCTCGACGATCGGGCTCTCCTCGAGCGTCTGGGTCATCGTGGTGGCCAGGCCGGTGAGCGCCTCGAGCTCCTCGTTGCGCTGCTGGTGCTCCTCGCGCAGCGCCCGCTCGCGGCGGACGGCCCTGGCGTTGTCGAGCAGCAGGTAGGCCTGCCGGCCGAACGCGACCGCGAGCACGAGGACGGAGAGCGTGGCGAAGTAGACGAGCTCCCACGTCGCCAGGCGCCCCTCGACGGCGACGCGGAAGAGGCCGGTCACCGGCAGCGCCGAGACGGCGGCGAAGGGGAGCAGGACCCGGCCGGCGACCCAGCGCACGCCGGTCAGCTCGGTGGCGGCCACGCTCGTGCCGGTGGTCGTGAGCTCGCGGCCGGCGGCCGAGGCGAGGAACCAGCCGGTGATCGCCCACCCGACCGCCGCCAGCGAGGTCACCCCCAACGCGAACTGGTCCGTCGCGACCGAGACGGCGCCGTCGACCACCGTGGAGCCGAGCGCGGCGAGCACCAGCAGCCGCCCGCCGCGCCGGTCGGAGTGCCGCGGAGCGGCGAAGGCCATGGCCACGGCGGTGACGAGCGCCAGGACGTCGACGCAGAAGATCGCGGTCAGCACCGGGTCGCCGCCGGCCCCGAGGCCGGGGAGCACGACGAGCCGCACGGCCAGCGCGAGCACCACCGTCGCGACGACCGCCGAGTCGAGCAGCCCGTCGAGCCGGACGCCGCGCAGCGCGTCCGCGGCGAGCCACGCGCAGCCGGCCAGCAGCAGGCCCGACGCGGGAGCGCCGAGATAGAGGGCGGGGCCGGCGCCGAAGCCGGCCAGCGAGCCCGCGATCGCCACGCCGGCGGCGACCCCACCGGCGAAGGACGCCAGGGCGAGCATCCGCCAGCCGCTCGAGCGCGCACCGCCGGTGGCCGCCGCGGCCGACAGGCAGCGCCCGCCGGCGAAGACGAACAGGACGCCGGGGACGGCGAACAGGAGGGTCGCGAGGTCGATCCCTGACAGCGGCACGCCGAAGACCACGGCGATGAAGACGCCGAACCAGGCGCCCGGGTCACGCCGGCGGCCGTCGGCGGGAGGCGTGCGCTCCGCCGCCAGCGCCTGCTCGAGATCGGCCGCGCGGCAGGAGCGCAGCGCGCATCCGCACGCGCCGCACTGCGGATCGAGCATGGTCGGGCCGGCCGCCGGGCGGTGGCTTCCGCAGTACACGCAGTAGTGGGCCCACGCCATCTGTCGAGGTGTTCGGACAAAGCGGCGCCGCCTTGATCGGGACCCGTACGTCAGAATCCAGGGATTCCCCTCACTGACAGATGACCAAGAGGTGTCGAGCCCACCGTGATCAACGAGATTTCAACCAGCCTGACCAATCATCAGAAGCTGCTCTCCTGGGTCGAGGAGATCGCGGCGCTGACGCAGCCGGCGGCCGTCCACTGGTGCGACGGCTCGGCCGAGGAGTACGACTCGCTGGCTCAGGCGCTGGTCGACGCGGGCACGTTCGAACGCCTCTCGGACGCCAAGCGGCCGAACTCCTATCTCGCCCTCTCCGACCCGGGTGACGTCGCCCGCGTCGAGGACCGCACCTACATCTGCTCGGAGACCGAGGAGGAGGCCGGCCCGACCAACAACTGGACCGACCCGGCCGAGATGCGCGACACGCTCGCCGACGTCTTCAAGGGCTCGATGCAGGGGCGCACGATGTACGTCGTGCCCTTCTCGATGGGCCCGCTCGGCTCGCCGATCGCCCACATCGGCGTCCAGCTCACGGACTCCGCCTACGTGGCCGTCTCCATGCGGATCATGACCCGCATGGGCAAGGGCGCGCTCGACGTGCTCGGCGAGGACGGCGACTTCGTCCCCTGCGTGCACTCGGTCGGCATGCCGCTCGCCGACGGCACGCAGGACGTGCCGTGGCCGTGCAACAACGACACGAAGTACATCGTCCACTTCCCCGAGACGCGCGAGATCTGGTCCTACGGCTCGGGCTACGGCGGCAACGCGCTGCTCGGCAAGA
>JAUJME010000233.1 GCA_030447005.1 Solirubrobacteraceae bacterium
CAACGCGGTCTTCCTGCCGGTGATCTTCATCTCGGGCGTCTTCTACGACGTCGACCGCACGCCGGCGATCCTCCGCGACATCGCCGAGGTCCTCCCGCTCAAGCACGTCATCGACGGGCTCTCGGGCGCGATGGTCACCGGCGAGGGGCTCGCGGACCAGGGGGTCGCGCTGCTGGTGATCGGGCTGTGGACCGCGCTCGGCCTCGTGCTGGCGGTCCGCGGCTTCTCGTGGGAGAGCCGGCGCGGCTGAGCGGCCCGCCCGCCGCGCCTATCCGCGGACGGAGGCGAGCAGGCGGACGCCCTCGGCGAGCCGGGCGGGCGGCGCCCCTCCGTAGGTGAGCCGGAGGTGGGGCCCGGGGGCCTCGGCCGGAAAGTAGCGCCGGCCGGAGGAGACGACGACGCCCGCCCGCGCGGCGCGCGCGACCAGCGCGGCGTCGTCCTCGTGGGGGTCGAGCGCCACCCAGAGGTGGACGCCGCCGCGGGGCAGGACGTGGCGGCCCGGGCCGAGGTGTTCGTCGACCGCGCCGGCCAGGGCGTCGCGGCGCTCGCGCAGCGCCGCCCCGAGCCGGCGCAGGTGGCGGCGCCAGGCCGGGGCGCCGACGAGCTCGATCGCCGCCTCCTGGAGCGGGCCGGCGACGAACAGGTCGTCGATCACGCGCGACTGGCGCAGCCGGACCCCCGCCGCGCCGCGGGCCGACAGCCCGGCGATGCGCAGGCCGGGCGAGCTCGCCTTGGTGAGCGAGCGGATGCCCACCACGTGGCCGTGCTGGTCGGCCGCGGCGAGCGGCGGGGGCGGCTCGCCGTCGATGGCCAGCGCGCGGAACGGGTCGTCCTCGATCAGGAAGGCACCCGCGGCGCGGACCGCCTCGAGGATCTCGGGGCGGCGGCCGGCCGCGAGCGTCGTGCCCGTCGGGTTGGCGAAGGTGGGCTGGGCGTAGACGAGCCGCGCGCGCGTGCGCTCGAGCGCGTCGGCGAGCAGGTCGGGTCGCAGGCCGCCGGCGTCGGTGGGCACCGGCACCGGGTCCAAGCCGGCCGCGCGGGCCGCGACGAGCGCGCCGATGTAGGTGGGCGACTCGAAGAGCACCGGGGCGCCGGGCGCGGCGAGACCCCGGAAGCACGCGGTCAGCGCCGCCTGGCCCCCGGAGCAGATCGTCACGTCGCCGGTCTCCACTCCGCCGCCGGCCTGGGCGGCGAACCAGGCCCGCAGCGGCGCGATGCCGGCGGGCGGCACGCGATCCCACGCGCCGGGTCGCCGAGCCGCCCGGCCGAGCGCCTGGGTCAGCGCCCCGAGCGGCTGGAGGTCGGCCGGCAGGTAGCCCGTCGAGAGGACGAGGACCTCCGGAGCGACGGGGTCGAAGGGCCGGATGAAGTCCTCGAGCGCCTCGCTGCCCTCCGGCCGCGGGCCGAGCGCGACGGACTGCCAGGCGAGGTCGGGCGCGGCGGCCGCAGGCGCGGGCACTGGCGCGGCCTCGGCGACGAAGGTCCCCTGGCCGGGCCGCGCCTCGAGCACGCCGCGCGCCGCCAGCGCGGCCACCGCCCGCTGCACCGTCCCGGGCCCGACGCCGTGGGCGGCCATGAGCTCGCGGACCGAGGGCAGCCGCTCGCCGGGCCGGCGGGCGGCGGCCTCGGCCTCGAGCGCTGCGGTGACGCGGCGGATCGTGTTACCCTCGATCATGTCGGCTCACAGTAACGCTACTGCAAGGCTCGCGGTGACGCCCCAGGTGGCACCGCCGCCGGGGCGCCTGGCCGGCGGCCTGGTGCTCGGCATGGTCGGCGTCGCCGCGTTCTCGTTCTCCTTCCCGGCCACCAAGCTGGCGGTCTCGGGTCTCGACCCGTGGTTCGTCGCGTTCGCCCGCGCCACGGTGGCGGCGGCGCTCGCCGCCGGTTACCTCCGCGCCGTCGGGGCCGCCTGGCCCACCGGCACGCAGTGGCGGCGCCTGGCGATCGTCGCGGGCGGCATCGTCGTGGGCTTCCCGCTCCTCTCCGGCCTCGCCCTCGTGACGGCGGGATCGGCGCACGGCGCCGTGGTGATCGCGCTGCTGCCCGCGGCGACCGCGCTCGCCGCCGTCGCCCGCGCCGGCGAGCGGCCGGGGCCGGCGTTCTGGGCCGCCGCGCTGAGCGGGCTCGCCGTGGTCCTCGCGTTCACCCTCGCGCAGTCGGGCGGCGGCCTTGCGGGGTCCGACGTCCTCCTGCTCGCCGCCACAGCGGTCTGTGCGATCGGCTACGCGGAGGGCGGCGCGCTGGCCCGCGAGCTCGGCGGCGCCCGGACGGTCGCCTGGGCGCTCGTGGTGGCCGCGCCGCTGACCGTCCCGGCCGCCGCCGCGCTCGCGGTGGCGACCGACCTGAGCGCCGGGCCCGCCGCGTGGGCCGGCTTCGCCTACGTCTCGGCCGTGTCGATGTTCCTCGGCTTCTTCGCGTGGTACGCGGGGCTCGCCCGCGGGGGCGTCGCGCGGATCGGCCAGGTGCAGCTCATGCAGCCGCTCCTCACCCTGATCTGGAGCGCCCTCGTACTCGGCGAGCACATCGGCGCCTGGACGCTGCTGGCGGCCGCCGGCGTGCTCGCGAGCGTCGTGGCGACGCAGCGGGCGCGCGTCGTCAGCGCACGGTGAACGCCGGCGGCAGCGGGCCGGTCACCTCGACTCCGATCGCCGCCAGCTTCGAGCGCTCGAAGCCGGGGCGCTGCATCCCGAAGACCACGACGTCGTGGACCTGGTCGCCGTGGCGGTGCCAGCCGGCGAGGACGCCCTCGCGGCGGAAGCCGACGCGCTCGAGCGCGACCTGGGAGCGCCCGTTTCGGGTGTTGGCCCAGGCGGTGAGCCGCTCGAGGCCGAGGTGGTCGAAGGCGAGGCGGCCGATCAGCGCCTTGGACTCCGAGTTGGAGCCGCTGCCCCAGAAGCGGTGGCCGAACCACGACCCGACGGTGGCCCGGCGGTCGCGGAGCGAGACCTCCGACAGCCCGGTGACGCCGATCGGCCGGTCGTCGGCGTCGACGACCAGGAAGTCGAGGAGCTCGCCGCGCTCGCGCTTGAGCGGGAGCCCGGCGATGTAGGCCTCCGGCTCGGCCATCCGGCGATAGGGGCCCCACGAGAAGAAGCGGGTGACGGCCGGGTCGGAGGCCAGGTCGAAGAGGGCGGGCGCGTCGTCGTGCGTCGCGTAGCGGAGGCTCAGCCGGGGCCCGCTGACGCGGAGCGAGTCCGCGGCGGCGGGCTCGGCGGGCTGTGCTGCGGCGGGGGCGCTCATGCGCGGGCGATGGTATTACCCGCCGGGTGATCGCCTGCCTCTACGACGTCCACGGGAACCTGCCGGCGCTCGAGGCGGTGCTGGCCGACGCGCGAACCCGGGGCGCGCAGCGCTACATCCTCGGCGGCGACTACGCGCTGTTCGGCGGCTGGCCGCGCGAGACGGTCGAGCTTCTGCGCACGCTGCACCCCGCGCTGTGGATCCGCGGCAACGGCGAGCGCTGGACCGCCGAGCCGGGCGACGAGGTGCCGCTGCCCGGCGCGGCCGACGCCTGCCGCACGGCGCTCGGCGACGCGCTCGTCGCCGAGCTCGCCGCGCTGCCGGAGCGCGGCCACCACGAGGACACGCTGATCGTCCACGGCTCGCCCGTCTCCGACGTCCGCTCCTTCCTCCCGCAGCCGGCGCCCGACGAGGCCGAGCTCCTGGCCGGGGTCAGCGAGCCGCGGCTGCTCTTCGGCCACACCCACCTCCCGTTCCGGCGGATCTCCGCCCACGGCGGGATCGAGCTCGTCAACCCGGGGTCGGTCGGCATGCCGTTCGACGGCGACCCGCGCGCCGCCTACGC
>JAUJME010000234.1 GCA_030447005.1 Solirubrobacteraceae bacterium
GGCGCTGGCCGCGGCCGCAGGGGACGAGGGCGTCGAGCGCGCGGACGCCGAGCGACACGCGCTCGGTGATGCGCGGGCGCTCGAGCGGGTCCGGCGGCGAGGCGAGCGCGGACCGCGTGGCGTCCGCGGGCACCGCGCCCAGGCCGTCGATCGGGCGGCCGAGCCCGTCGATCGCGCGGCCGAGCAGGGCGTCGGAGACGCCGACGCGGAAGGGGTGGCCCGTCGCGGTGACGGTCGCGCCCGGCCCCAGCCCGACGGGCTCGCCGAGCGGCATGAGCAGGGTGCGGCCGGCGCGGAAGCCGACCACCTCGGAGGGCACCGGCTCGCGGCCGCGGCCCGTGTCGATGTGGCAGACCTCGCCGACCTCGGCCTCGACGCCGGTCGCCTCGATGATGAGGCCGATCAGGTCGCAGACGCGGCCGTGGCGGCGGTGCAGGTCGGCGTCGCCGACCGCGTCGGCCGCCGCCGCGAGGCCCCCGGCCGCCCCCTCGGGCATCGCGGACGCGAAGGTCTCGAACAGGCTCATCCGGCCAGGCTCTCCTCGACGACCTCGCGGGCGCGCTCGAGCTTGGTCTGGACGCGGGCGTCGATCTGGCCGTCGGCGTAGCGCACGACGGCGCCGCCCCGCGCGACGCGGCGCTCGGCCTGGATCTCGCAGTGCTCGATCCCGCCGAGCGAGATCCGCAGCTCCTCGCTCGCGGCGCGCACGAGCTCGAGGTCGTCGGGGGAGACGAGCAGGGTCACGCGCTCGCGCTCGACGATCCCGCGCAGCGCACCGCGGATCGCGTCGAGGACGAGGGACGGGTCGGCGGCGACCTTCGCGCCCACGATCTTCTGCGCGACGGCGAAGGCCAGGTCCACGGCCTCGCCCTCCAGGCGCTCGGCGGTCGCCTCGGCGCGCTCGCGCGCGGCGGCGGTCGCCTGCTCGAAGGCGGTGAGCGCGGGGGCGACGACGGCGAGCGCCTCGTCGCGCTCGGCGGCCAGGCCCTCGGCGCGGGCGGCCTCGCGGATCGCGTCGGCCTCGGCGTGCGCGGCGGCGACGACGTCCTCGACGTCGACCGGCGGCGGCGCGGGAGCCGGCGGCTCGAGCGGTGCGAAGTCGAACTCGGCCATCGCCTACATCAGCTCGTCGTCGCCGCCACCCGAGCCGCGGGTGATGATGACGGCGCCGCTCTCCTCGAGCCGGCGCACGACGGCGACGATGCGGCCCTGGGCCTCCTCGACGACGCGGCGGCGCTGGGGCGGCTGGAACTCGATCTCCTCGCGCAGCAGGTCGCCGCCGCGCTCGGACATGTTCTTGTAGATCCGCCCGCGGACGTCGTCGCCGACGCCGCGCAGGGCGATCGCCAGGTCCTTCTGGTCGACCTCCTTGAGCACGAGCTGGATCGAGCGGTCGTCGAGCTTGACGACGTCCTCGAACGTGAAGAGCAGCATCCGGATCTCCTCGGCCAACTCGGCGTTGGCCTCGGCGAGCTGGTCGAGCACGTTGCGCTCGGTCGGGCGGTCGGAGTGGTTGAGGATGTCGGCCAGCGACTTGACGCCGCCCGCCGCCGAGTAATCCTGGGAGAGGACGTTGGCGAGCTTCTGGCGCATGACGGACTCGACGCGCTGGATGACCTCCGGCCGCGTCTCGTTCATGGTCGCGATGCGCGACGCGACCTCGGCCTGCTCCTCCGGCGGCAGCTGGCAGAGCACTTCGGCGGCGAGGTTGGTGTGCAGGTTGGCGATGACCAGGGCGGTGGTCTGCGGCGCCTCGTTGCGCAGGAAGACGTAGATCTGCTCCGCCGGCGTCCGGCGCAGGAACTCGAACGGCCGGCGCTCGATCGTGGCCGTGAGCCGGTTGACGATCTCCTCGGCGCGCTCCGCCCCCAGCGAGCGCTCGAGCACCTCGCGGGCGTAGTCGACGCCGCCCGAGGCGAGGTAGTCCTCGGCGAGCACCGTCTCGACCGCCTCGTGGACGACGGCGCGGGTGACCGTCCGCGGCACGCGGCTGGCCTTGGCGATCTCGAGCGAGAGCTGCTCGATCTCCCCCTGGGTGAGGTGCTTGAAGACCTCGCCGGCCTTCTCCTTTCCGAGAGCGACCAGGAGCACGGCGGCCTTCTGGGAGCCCCGGAGGCGGCGGGCGGCCTGCTCGTCGATCAGCGGCGGGGCGCCGGCGGCGAGCTCGACGTCGGTGGAGGTGCTCATCGCCTAGTCCTCGTCCATCCAGCTGCGGACCTGGGCGGCGACGCGGTCGGGCTCGCGGTCCATGAGCTGCTCGAGGCGCTGCAGGTTGGAGTCGACGGCGCGATTGGGGAGCGGCTCGACGACCTGGGTCGGCCGCTCGGCGACCGCCTCGAGGGCCGCGAGGGAGACAGGCTGGTCGATCTGCCGCAGCCACTCGGGCTGCGGGAGCGCCTCGCGCTCGCGGCGGCGCAGGTGGCGCATCATGAAGAGGCAGAACAGGAGGGCGCCGAGGCCGAGCGCGGCCCACTTGACCTGGCCGAGCAGGCCGGCGGGGACCGGGCCGCCGTCCGTGGCCGCGGGCGGCTTGGCGAAGGCGAGCTGCGTCGCGGTGATCGTGTCGCCGCGCGCTGCGTCGAGCCCGGCCGCGGTGGCCACCGTCGACTCGATGTCGTTGAGGATCTGCTGCGCCGGGGCGCCCGTCGCGCCGGCCGTGACCGACTTGTCGAGGACGAGGGCGACGTTGAGGCGGTTGACCGCGCCCTGCGCGACCTCGGTCTTGGAGACCGTCTTGTCGAGCGCGTTGTTGGTCTTCTCGCTCTCGCGCTGGTAGTTGGAATTGCCCACGCCGCCGGCGCCCGCCGTGTAGCTCGGGATGTTGCCCGCGGTGCCCGCGGCCCCGCCGGCGCGGCCGCCCTGGCCGCGCAGGCGCTCCGTCTCGGTCTCGGTGGTCATCGGGATGCCGCGCTTGGCGTAGCGGAGCTCGTCGCGCGTCGTCTTGTCCATGTTGAGGTCGGCCTGGACGGAGACCATCGCCTTGTCGGGGCCCAGCGTGCGGGCGAGCATGGCGTTGATGCCGGCCTCGACGTTGCGGGCGTAGCGCTCCTCGGCGGACTGCTTGGTCCCGCCGCCCGAGCCGCCGGCCGTGCCGTCGCCCGTGGGCCACAGCACCTGGCCGGTCGCGTCGGTGATGGTGACGTTGGTCGGCTTGAGGCCCTTGACCGAGTTGGAGGTCAGCTGCGCGATGCCCTTGACGGCGCCCGGCTCGAGCGCGTCGCCCGGGTTGGCGAGCATGACGGCCGCGGTGGCAGGGCTGGCCTCGTCGGCGAAGAGGTCGTCCTCGGGCATGACGAGCTGGACCTGGGCGCCCGAGACGCCCTGCACGCCGCCGATCGTCTTGGCGATCTCGCCCTCCAGCGCGCGCTGGTAGGTGACCTTGTTCTGGAAGTCGGAGGCGCCGAGCTTCTGCTTGTCGAAGAGCTCGAAGCCGGGGGCATCCCCGCCGGCGCCCGAGCCGCCCGCGATCCCCTGGCCGGCCAGCGCGATGCGCGCCTTGGCGGTGTCGGCCTTCTGCACGGCGAGCGCGGTGCCGCCCGACTGCAGCTCGTAGGCGATGCCCTGCTCGTCGAGCGCGGTGGTGATCTTGCCCGTCTGCGCCGGGTCGAGGCCCGACATCAGCGTCGTGTACGACGGCGCGGTCGCGAGCCGCAGCATGAGGAAGACGACCAGCAGGATGCCGAGGGCGGTGGCCCCCAGGACGATCTTGCCGCGGGTCGGCAGGTTGGAGAGGTTCTGGGTGAAGGCGGGCATGGGTCAGTTACACCTGGGTGTGGAAGATGTCCTGGTAGGCCTC
>JAUJME010000235.1 GCA_030447005.1 Solirubrobacteraceae bacterium
CTTCCAGAAGCCGGTGGACCACATGACCGCGCTGTTCATGCTCACCCAGTACTTCGACGACCAGCAGCTCGAGGACCTCGTCGTCGTCTCGCCCGACGCCGGGCGCGTGAAGCTGGCCAAGAACTTCGCGTCGAAGATCGGGGCCGAGCTGGCCATCCTCAACAAGGAGCGCCCGGCCCAGCAGGTCGCGGAGATCGGCTACGTGATCGGCGACGTCCGCGACAAGACGGCGATCCTGGTCGACGACATGATCGGCACGGCCGGGACCCTGATGGCCGCCGCGCACACCGTGATGGACGAGGGCGCCGCGCGCGTGTACGCCGCCGCGACGCACGGCCTCTTCTCGGGCAACGCCTACCGCAACCTGGCCGCGTCGCCGTTCGAGCAGATCCTGGTGACGGACACCATCCCGCTCAAGCCCGGCGCGCCGGACAAGATCCACGTCCTCTCCTGCGCGGACCTGCTGACGGACTCGATCCGCTCCATCTTCACCGACGACTCGGTCTCCGAGGTCTTCCGCGGGGAGAACCAGCTGTTTTGAGTGGCGGCGGGCAGGCCGGCGGCGGCGGCGCGGCCGCGCGGCTGGCGGGCCTGCTCGGCCTCTCCGACGAGGAGCTGCTCGCCACGCTGGATGCCGACCCGCTGGCGGTCGTCGCCGGCGACCTCGAGCACAAGCCCGAGCTGCCGATCCTGCTCGACCTGCTGGCGGAGGCCGAGGAGCGCGCGGGGGCGCCCGTGCTGCGGCGCTGGGTGCGCCGGGAGGGCCCGGCCGGGCGGCCGATCGACCTGCTGCTCGCGCGCGACTTCTCGCGCTTCGAGGACGCGCTGGCGACGCTGGCCGAGCGCGGCTTCGTGCTGCGCGGCGGCGGCGGCGGCGCCGGCGGGGGTTGAGCCGGCGGCGGGGCTACTCGTCGGGGTCGGGGCGCTTCTCGCCCGGCCACACGCCGGTGAGGTAGGCAAAGCCCTGCGCGGCGTTGCGGTCGACCACCGTCCGCACGACGCGGAAGATCACGCCCTGCACGGCGGCCGCGGCGAGGAGCTTCGGCCACCGCGCCTCCTCGGTGGTCGGCTTCGGCGGATCCTCGTCGTCGACCTTCTTCCACACGAAGTCGAAGATCTTCTTGCCGACCTGGCCGGCCATGAGCCCGATGATGATCCCGAACGGCTTGTAGATGAACTTCATCGCGCCGCGAGCCTACCCGCATCGACCGGCGGGAGAACCGCGGTACGCGCCGTTCCGCCCCCCTGGCGTTAAACATTTCGCTGCGAGGACCGTTAAATGGTCTTAGAGGGAAGAGCCATGGACGACCACCACGCCGACGATCTCCTGCGCCGGGCCCTGATCGAGCCCGAGGCATCCGCTGCGGTCGCGCTGCGGGTCTCGGGGCTGCCGCTCTCCGAGACGCTGACGATCGTCTTCCACGGCCGGCGCGACCTCGGGACGATCCAGACCTACGTCGCCCGCGGCGGCCGCGGCGCCGGCAGCGCGGTCGGCGCCGACGAGCTCCTGCGCGTGCCGTGCGACCTCGACCTCGGGGACGCCGGCGACCGCGAGGAGGCCGAGCACCTCTACGCCGAGCAGGCCGCCGCGCTGCGCGACGCCCTCGTGGGCGCCGACACCGTCCTCGACATCTGGCGCGAGCCGCTCGAGGACCTGGTGGGCGCGCGGGTCACCGTCGACACCTCCGTCGCCCTCGACATCCGCCTGCCGGCCCACCGGCTGATGCCCGCCGCGCTAAAGGCGGCCGACCGCCAGATCGTCGTCACGCCGGTCTGCGCCGCGCGGCCCCTCGCCGAGGGCCGCCCGCAGATGGGGATCGCCTGCGCCCAGCAGGACGTCGCACGCGTCTACCCGCTGCCCGACGACCCGGAGCGCTGCCTGGAGGACTTCCTCGAGGTCGCCGCCGCGCACGCGCGCCGGGTGGGGGAGCAGCTCGGTCGCCAGGAGGCCTCCGTGCAGCGCTTCCTCGAGCTGTCGGGCGAGGACTACCCGCAGACGGGCTGAGTAGCCTCGGCGGCCGTGCCGCGCCGGGTCCGCATCTCCCTCATCGTCATCGGGGCGTTCGCGTTCATCGCGGTCTCGCTCCTGCTCGCGCGCGCGCTCACCGCCACGGGCGCCGAGCGCGCGCTGGTCACCGACGTCCTCGCCGCGCAGGCCCGCGGCGACGCCGACGCGGTCCTCGCCGACCTCCCCGACTGCCGCCGGGAGCCGGCCTGCGTGACGACCACCCGGGCGCGCACGGCCCGCCTCCGCCGCCCGGGCGAGCTCGAGGTGCTCAGCTACCGGCCGTCCGTCGGCCTGTCGCTCACCCGCCAGTCGGGCATCGCCCGCGCGGCGTGGCGGGTGGGGGAGGAGCTGCCCGTCGTCCAGTGCGTGCGCGTCCGCCGGGAGGGCCCGCTGACCGGCGGCGGCGTCACCCTGCTCTCGCTCTCGGATCCCATCGGGCGCACCGCCGCGTGCTCGCGCTGAGCGCCACCGCGACCTTCCGCCCCCGGCTGTGTTGGGATGCCGCGTGATGCCCCGACTCCTGCGCCTCGCGCTCGCCGCCTCCCTCGTCCTGCTGCTGGCGCCGGCGGCCCACGCCGCCGACAAGCCCACGAACCGGACGCTGTACGCCGACGGCCCCACGGGGCGGATGCTGCTCGGCGGCGACTGGCTCTTCCGGCTCGACCCGGAGGACGCCGGCCTCAAGGAGCGCTTCCAGCGCCAGACGGGGACGGGCGGGTGGTCGACGGTCGAGGTGCCCCACGCGTGGAACGTCGGCGACGACTCGGTGGAGTCGATGGCCGGCTCGATCGGCTGGTACCGCAAGGACTTCACGCTCCCGAGCGCGTCCGCCGCCCTCGACTGGGCCGTCCGCTTCGAGTCGGTCAACTACCGCTCGAAGGTCTGGCTCAACGGGCGGCCGGTCGGGACGAACAAGGGCGCCTACATCCCCTTCGAGTACCTCATGTCGCGCGTCAAGCGCCGCGGCACCAACCGCCTGGTCATCCGCGTCGACTCGCGCCGGCGGCCGACCGACTTCCCGCCGTCGGGACTGACCACCACGGGCGCGCCGACCGGCGGCTGGTGGAACTACGGCGGCCTCCTGCGCGAGGTCTACGTCCGCCGCATCGACGCCATCGACTGGCGGACCGTCCGCGTGACCCCGAACCTGCCCTGCGGCACCTGCCCCGCGACCGTCAAGGTCGAGGTCTCGCTGCGCAACGTCTCGGACCGCAGCGTCCGCGCGCGGGTGAGCGGGCGCCTCGGCAGCCAGCGGATCGACCTCGGGACCGTCTCGCTGCCGCCGCGCGGCGTGACCCGGCGCGCCGACACGGTCCGCGTCGCGCGCCCGAAGGTCTGGAGCCCCGCCTCGCCCAACCTCTACACAGTGACCCTCTCCGCCGACGCGGGCGGGCGCCGGCTCGCCGGCTACCGGCTCAAGACCGGCATCCGCTCGATCGAGGTCTCGGGCGACGGACGCCTGATGCTCAAC
The DNA here is from genome assembly GCA_030447005.1 of Solirubrobacteraceae bacterium. The sequence continues at coordinate 3,480 of JAUJME010000235.1, forward strand.
GGCAAGCGGGTCAACCTCCGCGGCCTCGGGCTGCACGAGGATTCCAAGGAGCAGGGCTTCGCCGTCGACAACGCCCTGCGCGAGAAGCTCGTCGACGAGTCGAAGGCCCTCGGGGCGACGGTGATCCGCACGCACTACCCGATGCACCCCTACACCCATGAGCTCGCCGACCGCAAGGGGCTGCTCATCTGGTCGGAGATCCCGGTCTACGCGGTCAAGACGCAGTACCTCGCGCGGCCGACGGTCCGCAAGCTCGCCGCCAAGGAGCTCGCCAAGAACATCGAGACGTTCGCCAACCACCCGTCCGTGA
>JAUJME010000236.1 GCA_030447005.1 Solirubrobacteraceae bacterium
GCGAGCGCGACGACCTCAAGATCGTCAAGCTCAACGTGGACGACAACCAGCAGACCGCCGCCAGCTACCAGGTCCTCTCGATCCCGACGCTGATCCTCTTCAAGCACGGGGCCCCGGCCGCCAAGGTCGTCGGCGCCCTGCCGAAGAAGCGCCTCGAGGCGGAGCTGGAGCCCGCGCTGGCCTAGAGCGCCACCGCGCCGGGTACGCACCCGGCGGATGCTCAGTGGACCATGGACGGGCCGCGCTTTCTTCTGGGCCAGCACGCTGGTGCTGGCGGCGTGCGCGATCGCTCTGCTGGCGCTCGAGATCTCCGGGCGCCAGCTCGCCGACCTGCGGCGCGCCGCCCTGCCGCTGCTCGTCCTCGCGCTGCTCTTCGGCGCCCTCGCCCTCTACGGCTGGTGGCGTGACCGCCAGGCGCTGGCTGGGGTCGAGGGCCAGATCGACCGCGCCCGGCAGGCCGCCGGCGAGGTCGAGCGGGCCGCCAAGGAGCAGGTCGAGCAGGAGCGGCGTGCCGCCCAGGAGCGGATCGAGACGGTCGAGCGCCAGGCGGCCGAGGAGCGCGACCGGGCGCAGGACCGGCTGAGCGCCGAGCAGCGCGCCCGCCAGCTCGTCGAGCGCGCCCGGCAGGCCGAGCGCCAATGGGCGCAGGAGCTGCGCTCACAGGTCAGCCGCATGCACCACGAGCAGGGCGCCCTGTCGGACCCCGACGACGTCCCCTCGCTCGTCCTGCAGACCGCACTCGCGCTGCTCGACGCCGACAAGGGCATGCTGCTCTCGCGCGGGGAGGACGGCACCGGCCGGCTCTCCGTGGTCCGCCACCGGGGCTTCGACCACGACCCCGACGACTCCGCGCTCGCGCGCTCCTTCGCCGAGCGCGTCCTCTCGCGCGACGAGACGGTCCGCGAGAACGACGAGGCGGCGATCGACGCGGCCTCGCGCACCCCGGCCGACGACGAGATCGACAACATCGTCGCCATCCCCATCTACCTGCGCGACGAGTTCGGCGGGGCGGTCATCTGCGCGAACAAGGACGGCGGCTTCGACGAGTACGACGACGACGTCCTGCTCGCCCTCGGCGACCACGCCGGCAGCGTGCTCGACAACGCCCGGCTGCGCGGCGAGCTGCGCTCCGCGTACCTCGCCACGGTGCAGATGCTCGGCGACGCGATCACCGCCAAGGACCCGTTCCTCGGCGGCCACTCGCGCGAGGTCTCGGGCTACGTCGCCGGGGTCGCCCAGCGCCTGGGCGTCGAGCCCCGCCGCCGCGAGGAGCTCATCTTCGGCTCGCTGCTGCACGACGTCGGCAAGATCGGGATCTCCGAGCGGATCCTCCTCAAGCCCGCGCAGCTCACCCCCGAGGAGCGGGCGATCATCGAGCTGCACCCGCGCATCGGCTACCGGCTCGTCTCCCGGATCCCCGCGCTCGAGCCGATCGCCGCGGGCGTCCTGCACCACCACGAGCGCTTCGACGGCGGCGGCTACCCGGCCCGCCTGCGTGGCGAGCAGATCCCGCTCGAGGCGCGGATCATCTGCGTCGCGGACTCCTTCAGCGCCATGACCCAGGACCGCCCCTATCGCTCGCGGATGTCGCTCGAGGACGCCTGCGCCGAGCTCGAGCGCTGCGCGGGCACCCAGTTCGACCCGGCGGTGGTCGCCGCGTTCGTCGAGGAGGTCCGGCGCGGCCCGCAGGAGTGGGAGCACGACGAGGGCGGCCCGCTCGCCGAGGCGCTCGGCGACACGGAGTTCTCCCTGCACCGCAGCGAGGGCGAGCCGCTGCTCGGCTCGGGGACGATGGCCATCATCGACAACCTCACGCTGCTGTACTCGCACCGCTACCTCCACGAGGCGGCCGAGGCCGCGGCCCAGCGCGCCGACGTCCAGGGGGAGCCGTTCTCCGTCCTGCTCATCGGCCTCGAGGGGCTGGCCGACCTCAACCGGCGCGAGGGCCACGCCGCCGGCGACGACGCCATCCAGGCCGCCGCGCGCTCCGTGCAGCGGGCCGCGTCGCGCTGCGCCGGGACGGCGTGCCGCTACTCGGGCGACCGGCTGGCGCTCATGGTGCCGGGCGCCGACCGCGACTCGGCCGACCGCTGCGCGAGGGAGTTGCTCGCCGACTGGCCTTCGCCGCTGCGCGGGCGCGTGGTCATCTCGACCTGGGCGAAGGGCGAGGATGGCGCCGGCGTCATCGAGCGGGCTCGTCTCGCCCTCTCGACCGCGCCCCCGGCCCCGGCGGCCGACCCGCACCCGCCGGCGTCGGTGGAGGGCGGTTAGCCGCCCGCGTCGATCAGAGTCACCCGCGTCCGCGGCGCCCGGCGCCCGGCGATCATCCGGCCGGTGACCACGTCGACGGTGTAGCGCGCGCGGTCCGTCATCGCGTAGGCGCGGGTGCCGAAGTGCTCGACCTGTACGACCGCCTCGCCGCGCAGCACGTGGAAGAGCCTCGTGCCGTCGGGGCGGTAGGCGGCCAGCCCGAGGCCCGGGCGCCCGCTCCTGACGACGCGGTCGCCGTCGTAGGCGAGCACCGCGCCGGCAACCGCCCGCGCCGCCCTCGCGGCGGGATCGACGACCTGGCTCGTCCACGTCCTGGTGTCGACGACCGAGACGCCCGAAGGGCGGCCGACCACGACGAGCCGATCGTCGCCGAGCCGGTCGACCTGACGGGCGCTCCCGGCGGGCAGGCCCGCGACGCGGCGGTAGGCGACCGTCATCGTCGGCAGGCGGATCTCGGCGACCAGCCCCTCCCGCGAGACGACGCGGGCCACGTCGCCGGCGGCGCCGACGCCCAGGGCCGACCGCCCGCAGCCCCATGAACGGCCGGCGGGCAGCCGTGCCGCGCGGATCCGCCCGCCGGAGTCGACGAGGAGCACCCGCGGGGCCGCGCCCCGTTTCCCCCCGAGCATCACGAGCAGCCCGCCCGGCGTGACCGCCGACGGCCGCTCGATGGCGTTACAGACGCGCTCGCCCGCGCCGAGCCGCTGCCGACGGAGGACGCGGCCCGTCGCTGGATCGGCCACGATCACCTCTGCCGCCTGCGTGACGCCGGCGACCCGCCGCGGGCGCAGCCACCCGACCGCCGCCGCGGCGATGCCCGTCCGGACCGCCTGCGACCGCCGCAGGCGAGACAGGTCGTAGATCTGGATCCCGAGCCCCTCTCCGCCCTGGCCGAGGGCCACGTGCCGGCCGTCGGGGGAGGCGCTCCAGGTGTCGTGGAACTCGCCGACGTCGGCCCGGCGCCCCCGCGGCTCGAGCGTCACCGGATCCAGGCGGCTCAGGAAGCTCTCGAACCGGCCGTCGTCGAACTCCCGGTGGACGACGCCCATAGGCGTCGCCTCCCGCGGCTCCGCCCGCCGCTCGCCGCCAGACGAGCCGCCGCAGCCCGCGAGCAGCACGACCGCGATCGGGATGGAGCAGAGCCGCGGCTTCGGCGCCACGCGCCCAGCGTAGACCCGCGGAAGCTCACCGCCCGGCGGCGCGGCGGACGGCGATGGCCAGCGAGCGGCCCTCGATGGTCGCCTCCTGCGCGCCGCCGCCCGGCGCGCCGTCGCCGCCGCCGTAGGCCACCTCCACCGCGAGCGTCTCGCCGGTCACGTACCCCTCGTGCGCGCGGGCGGCGTCGAGCAGCTCGCCGTCGCCGCCGAGGGAGAGCTCGATGCGGTCCTCGACCTCGAGCCCCGCCGCCTTGCGCGCGGCCTGCACGGCGTGGACGACCTCGCGGGCGAGGCCCTCGCGGCGCAGCTCCTCGTCGAGCTCGA
>JAUJME010000026.1 GCA_030447005.1 Solirubrobacteraceae bacterium
CGCCGGTGATCTCCATGGTCACCGCCGTCGCGACGATGGCGATCATCCCGTTCTCCGACACGGTCGACATCTTCGGCACGCCGGTCGGGCTCTACGGGATCGACCCGTCGGTGGGCGTCCTCTACGCCTTCGCGTTCGGCGCGATCGCGTTCTACGGCCTGATGCTCGGCGGCTGGGCCTCGGGCTCGAAGTACTCGTTCCTCGGCGCCATGCGCGCTGCCGCGCAGCTCATCTCCTACGAGGTCGCCCAGGGCCTCGCGCTGGTCGGCGTGATCATGATGGCCGGCACGCTCTCGCTGACGGAGATCGTCAACGCGCAGGAGGGGCTCTGGTACATCGTCCCGCAGTTCGTCGGCTTCCTGATCTTCCTGATCGCCGGCTTCGCGGAGACCAACCGCGCGCCGTTCGACCTCTCCGAGGCCGACGCAGAGCTCATCGGCGGCTACAACACGGAGTACGGCGGCGGCCGCTTCGCCGCGTTCTTCGCGGCGGAGTACCTCAACATGGTCGTCGTCTCCGGGCTCACGGTGACCCTCTTCCTCGGCGGTTGGAACCTGCCGTTCGGCATCGACCCGCCGACCTGGGTCGACCCGATCGTGGTCATCGTGAAGATGCTCTTCTTCCTCTTCCTGTTCATCTGGGTCCGCGGCACGCTGCCCCGCCTGCGCTACGACCAGCTCATGTCCCTCGGCTGGAAGATCCTGCTGCCGCTGGCGACCCTCAACGCCCTCGTGACCGCGATCCTGGTGGTGGCCTTCTAGATGTCCGACAAGACCTGGACCCCGGGCGACGACGTCATCCTCGTCCAGCGCGGCCCCGAGCCCGGCGGCGCCGGCGGCGCCTACCGCGCCTTCGGCGAGACGCTGCGCGGCCTCAAGACGACGTTCGCCCGCATGGTGGAGGGCCCGCAGACCCTCCAGTACCCGGAGGAGAAGACGCCGGTCTTCCCGCGCTTCCGCGGCCGCCACCGCCTCCACCGCTTCGAGGACACCGGCCTCGAGAAGTGCGTCGGCTGCTCGCTCTGCGCGGCGGCCTGCCCGGCCGACTGCATCCGCGTCGTCGCCGCCGAGAACACGCCGGACAACCGGGTGAGCGCCGGCGAGCGCTACGCCGCGGTCTACGAGATCAACCTCTCGCGCTGCATCTTCTGCGGCTACTGCGAGATCGCGTGCCCGTTCGACGCGATCACGATGGGTCACGACTACGAGCTTTCCGACTACAACCGCTCCGACCTCATCTTCACCAAGGAGATGCTCCTCCAGGAGCCGCTCGAGCGCACGCCGCTGCGCACGGTGGGGGACTAGCGACGGCGCGCTCCGCCGCCCTCGCGGCCCTGGCCGCCGCCGCGGCCCTCGCCGGCGCCGGCTGCGAGGGCTCCGCCGCAGCGCCCGCCCGCGACGCGGCCGACCGGTCCGAGGAGCGCCGACCCGGGGCGGAGGCGCGCAAGGGGCGGCTGCGGGCGCGGGTGCGGCCGCCACGCGCGCGGCGGCTCGCGCCCGGGGTGCACCGGCTGGCGGTCGCCGGTGGGCGCGACGCCCTGGTCTCCGTTCCGCCCGCGGCCGGCGAGGGCCGTCCTGTGCCGCTGGTGCTCGTGCTCCACGGAGCGGGCGGGTCGGCTCGCTCCGGGCTCGGCATCCTTGGCCCACTCGCGGATGGGAGCGGCACCGCGCTGCTCGCACCGGCGTCGCGGGGGCGGACGTGGGACGTCGTCGAGGGCGGCTTCGGCCCGGACGTCGCCGCGATCGACAGGCTGCTGCGGCGGGTGTTCGCCCGCGTGGCCGTGGACCGGTCGCGGCTGGCGATCGCCGGGTTCTCCGACGGCGCGTCCTACGCGCTCTCGCTCGGGCTGACCAACGGCGACCTCTTCCGCCACGTGGTCGCTTTCTCGCCTGGGTTCAGCGCGCCCGGAACCCGCCGCGGGCGCCCGCCGATCTTCGACTCGCACGGCGTCGACGACAAGGTGCTGCCGATCGACCCGACGAGCCGGCGGCTGGTGCCCGCGCTGCGGCGGGCCGGCTACGACGTGCGCTACCGCGAGTTCGCCGGCGGGCACTCCGTGCCGCCGGAGATCGCGCGCGAGGCACTCGACCGGGTGCTCGGGCGCGGCGGCTGACCTAGCGGGCGGCCCGGACCCGCTCGGCCAGCGCCAGCAGGGCCCGGACGCCGGGCGAGTCCTCCGTCGCGTCGATCGGGGCGGTGCCCTCCTCGTCCGCCCGCGCGATCACCGGGTCCTCGGGGATCTCGACCAGCGGGTGATCGGAGCCGAGCGCGTCACGGATCAGCGCGACGTCATCCTCGCCGGTGACCCGGTTCGCCACGACGATGGCCGGGAAGCGCCCCGCGGCGACGCGCAGCGCCCGGGCGGCGACGTCGAGCGACTTGGCCGTCGGCTGGGCGACCACGAGCACGAGGTCGGCGTCCCCGGGCTCGAGGCGCAGGACGGTCCCGAGGCCGGCCTCGAGGTCTCCGACGACGATCCTGCCCTGGCCCTCGAGTTCGCCGAGCAACTGCTCAGCCGAGATGCCACATCAGGTACAGCCCGGGTTCGGGCGGTCCAGGCGCGAGGCCACCACGAGGCGCACGCCGTCAGGCGCGTCGCTGCCGAACGTCCCGACCATCCCCTCGATCGTCGGCTCGTGCTCCACCTCGCCGTCCTCGAGCCCCTGTCGGACGGCGACGAGGGCATCGGTCTCCTCGGGCCCGACGCCGAGCGACACGCCGAGCATGGGGTTCGTGTCGCAGTCGAGCGCCAGGACGGACTCGCCGCTGCGCGCGAGGGCGCGTGCGACGGTGCCGGCGACCGTCGTCTTCCCGACCCCGCCCTTGCCCGCGACCAGCAGCTTCATCCCGCGCTCACCGACGGCAGGCTACCGGCCTCGAGCCCGTCGGCCAACTCCGCGACCGCGGCGACGGCGGCGCAACCGGGCGCCGCGTCGATGAGCGCGACGCCCTCGCGCTCGGCCTCCCGGACCGCGGCCTCGGCCGGGACGGCGGCGGCGGCGCGGGCGCCGAAGAAGTCCTCCACGCGCCGGACGTCCGCGGGCCGGCGGACCTGGTTGGCGACCACGCTCACCCCGATCCCGTCGCGGGTGGCGGCCAGCCGGGCGATCCGGCGGGCGGTCATCATCGACTGCCACGTCGGCTCGACCACCAGGACGAACGTCGCAGCGTACGGCGCCCACTCGAAGACGACCTGCCGCGGGCCGGCCGGCAGGTCGCCGAGCAGCGTCCAATCGCGCAGCGCGCGCGCCCCGGCGAGCCCGTGGATCGTGCGGTAGTACGCCTGGAAGGCGGGCATGAGCGGAGCACGGCCGGCCTCCGAGAGCTTCCCGGCCTGCAGGAGGCGGACGCCGTCGGGCGCGGCGGTCGCGTAGCGCTGGACGGCCCGCACCGGCCCGACGCCGGGCGTGTAGCGCCAGCGCCGGTCCTCTCCGCGCTCGGCGGCGTCGATCAGGGGCGGCCGAGCCGGCGGCCGGGCGCCCAGGCTGAGCTCGAGCCCCGGGAGCGTGTCCGAGTCGAGCGCGAGGACCCGGTGGCCGCGCCGCGCGAGGACCCGTGCGAGGGTCCCGGCGATCAGCGACTTGCCGGCGCCCCCCTTGCCGGCGACCGCGGCACGGATGACCGGGACGCCGCGGGGAGCCCGTCGCCCGGACGAGCCCCCCGCCGCCGCCGTCAGCGAGGTCCGACGGCCTCGCGGTCGCCGGCCACGGCTTCCTCGGCCGCCTCGGTCAGGGCCCGGCGGGCCTCGGCTTCGGCGATCATCTCGTACAGCTCGGCTTCGAGCGCGTCGACGCCCGAGGGGGAATCGGGACCGCCCACCGCGAGCACCGGCGCGCCGCCGCTGCGGCGCCTCAGGACGAAGTAGCCGCCGGTGAGCCCGAGGGCGGCCAGCAGGGCCAGGCCGACGATCACGCCATCAGGCGTCCCGGGCCGGCGCTCCGTCGTGCGCGCAGCCGGTGCGGGAGCCGGAGCCGAAGCCGGCGCCGCGGTCGGCTCGACCCAGGGGGCCTCGATCCCCTGCATGCCGCGGGGAGCCTGCGCGACCGTGCGCACGCGGTCCGCGCGGCCGGGAGACGCGGTCCGGCGGGCCGGATTCCCCGACCGCTTCGCACCGGCACGGCTCGTGCCGCGAGCCGCCTGCGCGACCGCGTTCGTCCGGACGGCCTTCGCCTGCGACGTCGAGGCCGGGCCGCTCGCGGGGGTGGTCGCGGCGGCGCGCTGGGTCGTGACCTGCGTCGCGGGCCTGCCCGCCGGCCGCTGGGCCGCCGACTTCGGCGCCGCGGACGGCCTCGGCGCGGACGCCGACGACGGCGCCTTGATCGGTGCGTTGCTCGTGGCTCGCTTCGGCGCATCGGGCGTCGAGCCGGCCGCCGCCGGGCCGCTGCCGGCGGCGGCGTGCGGGCACGCCATCCCGTCGTTCATCGAGGCCATGTCGTGGTTCGCCGAGGCGGTGCCGCCGGACGCTGCCACCATGCCGCAGGCGAGGACCCCGACCGACCACCGCCGCACGCTGCGGGTCGATCTCCGGGAGGCCTGCTCGACGAACGAGGTCATCGTTCTCCTCTGTTGGGTGTGCTTTCAGCCGGCGGCATCACGGGGGGCCGCCGGCGCCTTCCTTCGCGGGCACGCACGCTACGCGCTCGTGCCGCCTGTCGCAAGCGGCGCCTCACCGCCCGCGCCTCCGCCGGGGAGCCTCGATCGTCACGAGCCGGTCGGCCGACTTCCGCATGCCCGCCTCCTCGAGGGCATCCCGGGCCGCGTTCAGGCCGCCCGGCGTCAGCATCATCATGCCGCCCATCCGGCCCACGGCGGCGCCGAGCAGCGCGGCGTCCGTCCGGCGCTCGGCGTCGGTGGCGTAGACGACGTTGGTCGGCAGCCCGCGCCGCTTGGCCTCGCCGACGACGACCTCCGACGTCCCGAAGGCGTCGCGGCCGGCCAGTCGCTGCGGAGTGGGCAGCGCGGACGCGACCTCCCCGCCGACCCAGCGGCGGCTCCCCACGATGAGCGTGCGGGTGATGCCCAGCGTCCGGATCGCCTCGGCCGTCGCGGCCGGCACCGAGTCCTCCTCGACGTAGAGGATCGGCAGGCGCCGGTCCGCCGCGAGCACGGACGCCGCCGCCGCGTCGGGGCTCCGCCGGTTGACGATGACCGCCGCGTCGAACGCCGCCGACCGGGCCGCCCGGCGGTCGGGCGAGCGGCGGTCCATCGCCGCTGCGATCAGCGCCGCCGTGCCCGCCCTCGAGGAGCCGGCCAGGCGGGTGATCCCCTCGCGAGCGATCCCGGTGGCGGCGAGGTCCTCCACCACCTGATCGGAGAGCAGGCCCTCGTCGCCGATCACGTAGGCACCCACGGGCGCCAGCCGCGCGAGCTCCTGCTTGACCTCGTCGGAGAGCCCGCCGCGCGGGGTCACGAGGACCGGCGCCACGTTGGCCCGGGCGAGGACGCCGGCGGCCAGGACGCCGGAGAAGTCGCGCTCGTTGACGATCACCACGCGGCTCCACGGCCTGGTGGCGAAGACGCCCGCCAGCACGGCCTCGCCACCGCCCGGGTAGGCCATGCGCGAGAGCTGGATGGCGAGATCCGAGGCCGACTTGCGCCGCATCCTCAGCGCCGGCACCTGGCGCGGCGCGTCGTGGGCCACCTGCGCGAGGTAGATGCCCATCGTGTCCGTCTCGGGGTTGCCGTCGCGCGAGTCCATCCACGCGACGAGGATCCGGCCGTCGCCGAGCGGGACGGACTGCGGGCCGTAGGCCCAGTAGGCCCCGTAGCGGTAGTCGAACCCGACGTCGTTGTTCATCGAGCGATCGGTGATCCGGCGCTCGGCCTCGAAGGTCTGGCCGCCGTCCTCGGAGAACCGGTAGTAGGTGTCGCCGAGCCGCGCCTCCTCACACTGGACGTGGGTGTGCACGCAGCCGCGGTACCAGCGGCGACGGTCCTGCCACACGATGTCCACGCGGCCGTCCGGCGCGACGGAGACCGTCGGGTGCCTCGTCTGCGTGACCTCGTTCTGGATCTCCGCCTCGCGGTTGATCCGGTCGGGAGCCGACCATGACACCCCGTCGTCGCCGGAGCGCTGGAACCAGACGTCCGTGTCGGGATGGATGAAGTGGTCCGCCGCGCGTGCCCTGGCCTGCGTCGGCGTCGTCGGCGTCCCGCCGTTGCCGTACACGACGTAGACGGCGCCCGACTTCGGATCGGCCGCGAGGCGCGGCCAGGCGGACGCGCTGAAGACGCGGTTCGTCGTGAACGGCGGTGTCGACGGGCCCTCGTAGACGTAGCCGCGGACGCCCGCGATCGGCGAATGCCTCCACGACCGCCCGAGGTCGGTCGACCGGCTGTGGATGAGCCGGCCCTCGGGCCGGAAGCTCCGGGGGGTGGCCCCGCGCTCGCGCGTGCGCCATGCGACGTGGAACGCGCCGCCGCGGCCCACGACGGGACGCGACGGCTCAACGGCGTTCTGTCCCTCCGGGTTGAGCTGCTGGGCCCCGGACCAGGTCTGGCCGCTGTCGGTGGAGGACGTCGTGACGATGTCCTCCTGCGAGGCGGCCGCCGAGGGGTTCTGCTCGTTCGAGCTGGCCACCACGAAGACCCGGTCGCCCTGCCCGCGGCCGCCTGGGATGACGGTCAGCTTGGGGAGGGTGTAATCAGGCCCCTTGGCGGCGTCGCGGCTGCCCGCGATCGCGACGACGCTCGTCCCGAAGGAGCGGCCGCCGTCGGTTGAGCGGGCGACCAGCACCGACTTGCCCTGCGGCTCGCCGTCCGGGCCGGGCACCGGCGAGCTGAAGGTCGTGTAGACGTTACGCCCCCGGCCGAAGGCGATCGTCTGGTCGAGCAGCGCGGAGAGATGGCGGCCGACCGTGCAGGGCGGGGAGACGAAGCCCGGCGGGGCCTTCAGGCGCGTCTTGCGCCACTTGAAGCCGCCGTCGAAGGAGGTCGCCACCTCGCAGTGGAACGTGTCGAGGTCGGTGTAGACCGCCACGATGTGCTTCTCGTCGCGCGGGTTGACCGCGAGGCCGACCGCGTCGCGGCCGTACACCGCCTGCGAGTCGGGCAGGAGCGGGTAGTTCGGGCTGACCCGCACGTCGGCGGCCGCCGGCGAAGGCGACCCGCCGGCCGCCACGGCCGAGACGACGAGGAGGGCGGCCGGGAGGAGGCGACGGAGCAGCACGCTCCGGACCGCCGAGAAGCGCCTGTGCATGGATTCCACCTTGGCGGGACGGAGGGATTCAGGACGGGGACCGATGCGGGCCGGCGTCGCCGGCCCGCAGGCCTTCACGTGTTCGGCAGTCAACGGCTACGGGAGGGTGCGGACGGGCTCGAGCCCGCGATGACGGGAGCGCCGGCCGAGCAGCGCGACCCCGGCGCCGAGGAGCGCGACGGCCAGCAGCCCGATGCCGGCGACGAGCGGAGCCGGGACCGGGGAGGCCTCCGGTGCCGCAGGGCCGCCGCCCGGTGGGGCCCATGGCGCGACCGCCGTCGAGGACCTCGACCTCTTGACCATCTTCAGCGGCGCGCGGCCGGGCGTGCCGGCGGCGGGGCGGCCGTCAGGGCCTGTCTGCGTCGCGACGATGATGTACTGGCCGGCGGCTGCGCTCGGCACCGTGAAGCTCGCCTTGAAGCGGCCGTTGGCCGCCGGGCGCCCCTCCCACAGGACACGGCCGTTGCGGCCGTTGAAGCGCAGCTGGACGGCGGACGCCTTCGGATTGCTGTTGAAGTTGCCGCCCACGGCCGCCACCTCCACGCCGGGCGTGGCGGTCGCGCGATTGAGCTTGAGCGTCGCGAGGCTGCCGCACGCGAACGCGGTGGCCACGACCGCCAGGGGCAGCGCGAGTGCGCAGATCCCCATCAGAAACCAGTGCTTGCGCTGCATGTTCCGCCCCTCGTCCCCCATCGGTGTACGACACCCGCAGATGCGCGCCAGAAACTAGTCCAGCTTCGAGCACCCGAGTAGGTGTGTGCACCACCTAGCCGGTCCGGCGCCGAACCGAACGCCTGGCGCGGACCAGCAGCCCGAGGCCCAGCAGCGCCAGGAGCGCTCCTCCGTAGCGCAGCACCCGCAGCCGGCCGGGAGCCTCCACGCGCACCTGCGCGCGGACGAGATCCTGCTTGTTGGACGCCTCCGTCCCGGCGCGGGTGTCGCTCCACACGGCGAGGAGCCCGTCGTCGGCCGACGCGAGCCCGAGGCGGCTGCCGAGCGTCGCGAGGCCGCGCTCGCTGCCGAACCCGATGCGGGAGTCGAACGGCCGGCTGGTGAGCATCGCGTGGGGCCCGAACGACCGGCCTCCGTCGTCCGACGACTGCAGCGACACGTCGTTGCGAACACCGCCGCGGGGGCCGGCTCGCCGGTCGTAGTAGACGACGTCGAGCCGCCCGTCGGGGGCGACCGCCAGCTGCGGGAGGTACTGGGCGGTGCCGTCGCGGCGGCGCGTGTCGTTGACGCGGACCGGGCCGCTCCAGGCGGCGGCGTCCGGCGCGAGCGACCACACCCAGACGTCGGCGTCGCCGAGGCGGGCGTCGTGGAACCCGACGTGGACGCGGCCGCTCTCCCGGTCGACGGCGAGCGACGGGAAGGACGGCAGGAACGCGATGAACCGCTCCGCGGGCACCACGCGGTCGTCGACCACCGACTCGGCCCACGTCGCCCCGCGGTCGCGCGAGCGCGCGAGCACGAGCGAGAAGCGGCCCGGGTACGGCGGCCCTCCCGTGTTCTCGTGCGCCCCCTCGTAGTCGAGGCGGTCCTCGCCCACGTCGAGGTAGAGGACGTAGAGCTCCCCCCGGGCGCCGACGGCGGCGGACGGCGCCAGCGCGCGCCCCCGCCGCGGGTCGCTGACCCGCGCCGGCCGGCTCCAGGTGGCGCCCCGGTCGCCCGAGCTCGCGACGACGACCGGATTGCCCGGAGCCGTGAACTTCAGCGCGCCGATCCGGCGGGCCTGCAGCCAGGTCAGGTGCAGGCGGTCGGGGTCGGCCGGATCGGCGGCGATCCGGACCTGGAACGCGAGCGGCCCGGAGACGCGGCGCGGCGCCGACAGCGACCGCCCGCCGTCGGTCGACGAGGCGACCCACACGGCCTCGGGCCGGTTGGCCCGGCCGGTGAGGGTCACGTAGGAGACGTGGAGCGTTCCGTCGGCGCCGAAGGCGGCGTCGGGGGCGTAGCACTTGGGGCCCTGGCCGCGGGGGATGGGCACCCGGACCGGCGACCAGGTCCGCCCGCCGTCGCCCGAGCGGTGGACCGCGCAGGAGAAGTCGGGGGAGTCGATCCGGCTGGTCACCGCGACCTGCGAGGGGTCGAGCGGGCTGCGCACGACCGTCGGGGAGTTGTGGGCGCGGATGTCGGCGGCGTCGCGGGCGCCGCGGTTGACCGGGCCGTCGGCGCCCGGTCGCGGCTCGGCCGCCGACCCGCCGGTGAGCACGGAGGCGAGCACCCATCCGAGGCCGGCGATCAGGAGGGCGGCGCCCACGCCGGCGCGGCGGATCACGGAGCCTCCCGGCGCACCGCGTCCACGATAGTCGCGGGGCCGACGACGGCTGCGCGGGCGAGGGGCGACAATGACCCCATGTCTCGGGTCTCCCCCGCCGGGGCGGCGGCCGACCGGCGCCTGGCGCTCGGGCTCGCGGCGCTGGCCATCTGGGCGATCGCGGTGCCGTGGCTCGCCCGCGCGGTGGGGCTCGAGCTCGACGTCCCCGCGCGCCTCGAGATCATCGACCACGTGATCCCCGGGGCCGTCGCGATCGCCTGCGCCGCTGTCGTCGGGCGTGCGCAGGGACCGGGCGGCGAGCTGCGCCGGCTGATCTCAGGGTCGGCGGCGGCGCTCGCCGGGCTCTGGATCACGAGCACCCACGCGACGCTCGTGCCCGAGGCCGTCGACGGCATCTCGCCGTGGGGCCCGGCACTGCTGCACCTCAGCACGGGGCCCCCGATCGTCGCCGCCGGGGTGTGGATCGTGCTGGCGGCGCCCTCGCGCACCTGACGGTCCGGCGCGCTCAGCGCTCGAGCGTCGCCGCGCCGTAGGCGTTGCGGGTGATCTCGCACCAGATCACCAGCGAGCGGACGTCCGGCCCCAGCGAGCCCGACGGCAGGCGGTGGTTCATCGACCCGGCGGTGGCCTTGAGGAAGCCCACGTCGCGGTGCGGCGCTCCGGCGACCTGGCGGGTGCTCCGCGGTCGCGGGAGCGTCGAGAGGCGGAACTCGAGGTCGACGTTGGGCGTCACGTAGAAGTCCTCGAGCCGCAGGTCGAGGCGCCCGCCCGGCGCCTCCCGGACCGTGACGGTGCCGCTCGCCTCCTCGTCGATGCCGTAGAGGCGGGCGCGCGCGACGACCCGGCCGGCGGGCGCCGTCGTGGGCGGCTCGGCGAGCGGCACGTCGAGCTGCTGCTCGACGCGCGCGACCCAGTCGCCCTGCGCGTCGACCCGGAGCCGGAAGCTCCCCCCGGCCACCGAGCGGCCCTCGTCCTCCGCGGGGCAGCCGTCCGTCGCCGCGAGGCGCTGCCCGGCGGGCTCCCCGGACGGCCGCTGCGGCTCGATGGCGAACGGTCCGCGCGCACACCTCCAGGCCACCCGCCACTGCAGCGCCCGGCGATCCACGGAGAACGCCGGCGTCGTCGCCGAGCCGCTCCCCGCGAAGCGGCGCACGGGCGCCCAGTAGGGCTGCGAGCGGCGCTGGACCCGGGTCGCAGGCCGCCCCGTCTGCTCGACGGCCGGCCCGAAAGCGGAGTCGCGCGTGCGTGTCGCCGGCGGCGCGAGGCGGTCGCGGACCCCGAAGAAGTTGCCGCCGTAGACGGCGCTGGCCGCCATGACGACCAGCAGCAGCGCCCCGGCCGCCTGCCGTCCGGCGGACCGGCTCATAGCGCGGCCACGAGCAGACCGCCCGCCGTGGCGCCGGCGAAGGTGGCGAGCAGGAGCAGGGCGGGCGGCCGCCAGCCGAGCTCTGAGCGGGTGAGCGCGAAGGTCGCGACGCCGGCCGAGGGGGCGGCCAGGAGCAGCGCCGCCGCCGGGCCCGGGCCGAGGCCCAGCGCGAGCATCCCGATCACCAGCGGGATCTCGAAGAGCGTCGGCAGCTGGAGAAGGGTCCCGAGGGCGGCCGCCACCACGATCGCCACGACGCCCGCGCCGACCGCGGCGGAGAGCTGCTGGGGCGGGAGCACGACGAGCAGCGCGCCGACCGCCAGGCTCGCGACGGCCATCGCGGGGACGAGCCGGATGGCCTGCTCGATCGTCGCCCGCCACCAGGCCGCCAGCGCGGCGCGCGCCGCCGGCAGCCAGCCGCCCGGAGCGGGGGCGCCGGTCGCGAGCGGGTCGAGGAGCCCCACCGGCGGGGCCGTCGGCACCGCCGCCCCGCGCCGGTCGAGCCTGCCGATGGCCGGCACCACCGCGGCGACCATGAGGACGCCGAAGGCCAGGCGCGCGACACCCATCTCCGCGGGGAGCAGGACGAGGATGGCGAGGAGGCCCACCGGGTTGAAGAGCGCCGACCCGAGGATGATCCCGAGGGTGGTCTCCAGGCTCGCGCCGGCGCGGCGGAAGCCGAGCGAGACGGGCGCCGAGCAGGCGCTGCACATGAAGAGCGGCAGGCCCATCGCGCCGCCGAAGGCGGCGGCCCCCGGGCCGCGGCGGCCGATCAGGCGCGGCATCCCGAACGCCGGGGCGATGGCCATGGCGGCGCCGCCGAGCAGGAGCGCGAAGAACATCCCGACCGCGTTGGCGTCCCACAGGTTCACCCCGTAGGCCAGCCAGCGCAGCCCCTCGGGGAAGGCGAGCGGGTCGAGGACCTGGGAGAAGGTCGAGCGCCCGTTGGCCGACGCGCCCTCGCCGAGCGCCGGCAGCTTGGCGAGCACGGCGGGCAGCCTCGTCTGGGTGAGGAAGACCGCGAGGATCGCGACGAAGATCGCCCCTCCGACGACACCCTGGCGGAAGGCGGACTGCCGCGGCCCGGTGCGGAGGGAGCGCAGCGCGGCCACGTCCATATCGGTAGCACGGGCGCGGAGGGACGACAAGGCTCGCGACCCCCCTCGGTCACCCGCCGGTCAGTGCGCCGCCCGCCGCACCAGCGCCCGCGCCTTGACCCGCCCGCGGTGGGGCGCCTCCTCGAGGAGGACGGGCTCCATTCCGTCGAGCAGCCGCTCGAGCTCCCCCGGCGCGAGGACGAACTCGGGGTCGCGCGGCCCCCACTCGGGCGACGGATGGGCGAGGAAGGCCTCGATGGCCAGCAGGCCGCCGGGGGCGAGCGCCGCCATCAGCACGGGCAAGAGCTCGCGCTGCAGGTAGTTCGTCATGACCACCACCGCGTACGGCGGCCGAGGCAGGTCCGGCTGCGCACGGAGGTCGACCTGGACGGTGGTGACCGGGAGCGAGCGCTCCCGCGCCGTGGCGGCGACGTGCCCGAGCGCGACGCCCGACGCGTCGAGCGCGTCGACCTCGAAGCCGAGCTCGGCGAGCAGGAGCGCATGGCGTCCGAGGCCGCAGGCGACGTCGGCGGCGCGTCCCGGCGCCAGGGCGGCGAGCCGGTCGCGGTGGGCGAGGAGCCACGGCGCCGGCGGGTCGGGCGGGCCGTCCGCCAGCGCGCGCGCGAAGCGCTCGTCCCAGCTCATCCGCACGCGGTCAGCAGATGCGCGGCAGCGGATCGCCCGCGAGCATGTCGACCACGCGTGACCCGCCGAAGGCGGTGTCGAGGCGGACCATCCCCGGCGGATCGGCCACCACCTCGCCGACGTCGGCGGCATCGGCGCCGAGCGGATGCGCGCGGATCGCGGCGAGGACGGCGTCCGCCACGTCCGGGGCCACGATCGCCGCGAGCTTGCCCTCGTTGGCGACGTAGAGCGGATCGATCCCGAGGATCTCGCACGCGCCGTTGACCCCCGGCCGCACGGGCAGGCTCGCCTCGTCGAGCACGATGCCGACCTCGGCGCCCATCGCGAGCTCGTTGACGACGGTCGCCAGGCCGCCGCGCGTCGGGTCGCGCAGGCAGCGGACGCCGTCCCC
>JAUJME010000237.1 GCA_030447005.1 Solirubrobacteraceae bacterium
TCCGCGCGTTCGCGTCGGAGTCCGAGGGGGTCGCGGGCACCGTGCGCGAGCTGCCGAGCGCGCTGCGCCAGACGACCGAGACGCTGGGACGCGTCGAGCGCTTCGCCGACGTCCTGCGCCCTGCCACCGCCCGGCTGCGACCGGCGGTCAGGGCGCTCGATCCGGCCAACCGCGCGGTCATCCCGTTCGCCCGCGAGGCAACGCCCCAGCTGCGCGACTCCATCCGCCCGTTCGTGCGCGAGTCCCGCCCGCTGGTGCGCGACCTGCGCCCGGCCTCGCTGCGCCTCGCGGAGGCGATGCCGAACCTCACCCGCACCTTCAAGGTGTTCAACAGCTTCTTCAACCTGCTCGCCTTCAACCCGAACGGCCGCGAGCCGGCGAGCAACCGCGCCCGCGAGGAGGGCTATCTCTTCTGGTTCGCCTGGGTGCAGCACATGGGCATCCAGCTCTTCTCGAGCTCCGACGCACACGGCGTCCTGCGCCCGGTCACGCTGGCCACCCCATGCAACACGATCGCCCAGATCATCGAGGGTGAGCCCGAGCTCGAGTTCCTGCAGGGACTGACC
Organism: Solirubrobacteraceae bacterium; assembly: GCA_030447005.1. The sequence continues at coordinate 567 of JAUJME010000237.1, forward strand.
GCGATCATCACGTCCCAGGAAGCGTGCGGAGGCAAGCAGCAGCCATGAGCGAGCGCAGCTAGATGCAGAAGGCCGCACCCTCCGTCCCCCGCATCCTGACCATGGTGGTCTTCGCGCTGTCGTGCTTCGGGTTGCTGCTGTTCCTCTGGCTGTCCTTCGGCGGGGCGGTCCCGCTCAAGCCCCAGGGCTACCGCTTCGACGTCGCCTTCCCGGAGGCCACCCAGCTCGCGCAGGAGGCCGACGTGCGGATCGCCGGCGTCAGCGTCGGGAAGATCAGCTCCAAGCAGATCGACAAGGGGCGCAACCGGACGCTCGCGACGGTGGAGCTCGACCAGGAGTACGCACCGCTGCCGGCCAACGCCAAGGCCATGCTGCGCCAGAAGACGCTGCTGGGGGAGACCTACGTCGAGATCACCCCGGGCTCGGGCCGGCGGATGCTGCCCGACGGCGGCCGCCTCCCCGACGGTCAGGTCGCCGACGCGGTCCAGCTCGACGAGATCTTCGAGGCCTTCGAGCCCGAGACCCGGCGCGCCTACCGGACCTGGCAGCAGGATCTCGCGAAGGGCGTCGACGGCCGCGGGCGCGACTTCAACGACGCGCTCGCCACGCTGCCGGGGTTCGCGCGCGACGGCGAGGACCTCCTCTCCGTCCTGGACTCGCAGGAGGGCGCGCTCTCGCGCCTCGTGCGCAACACCGGCGTCGTCTTCGGCGCGCTGAGCGAGAACGAGTCCCAGCTGCGCAACCTGATCACCGGGTCGGCCGACGTCTTCGAGGCGACCGCTTCGCAGAACGACGCCTTGGCCGAGACCTTCCGGATCTTCCCGACCTTCCTCGACGAGTCCAAGGCGACGATGGCGCGCCTGAAGACGTTCTCGATCCAGACGCGGCCGCTGTTTGAGGACCTGCGGCCCGTGGCGCGCGACCTCCGCCCGACGCTGCGCGACCTGCGGCTGCTCTCGCCGGACCTCAAGGCCTTCTTCACCGACCTCGACCCGCTCATCACCGCGTCGAAGACCGGCATGCCTGCCACGCGCGAGACGTTGCGGGGGCTCGTGCCGGTGCTCGAGCGCCTGAGCCCCTTCCTGGGCGAGTTCAACCCGATCCTCAAGTACCTCGAGTACACCCAGGCGCAGGTCTCGGACTTCCTCTCCAATGGCTCCGCCGGCCTGGCCGACACGACCAGGTCCTCCAGCGGCGGTACCGGCCATTACCTGCGACAGTTCGGCATGCTGGGCGCCGAGTCGGTGGCGATGTACCGCGAGCGCATCGCCAACAACCGCGGCAACAGCTACTTCGCGCCGAAGGACCTCGTGGTGGCGATCAACCGCGAGCGGTTCCCGATCTTCCCCAACTTCGACTGCCGCACGACCCAGTCCGGGCGCGAGCAGGAGCAGCGCGGCAGCGAGCTCGCGTGCTTCGTCTCGGAGCGCGAGAGCTTCCAGGGCAAGCTCCAGCCGCGCTTCCCGCACGTGGAGCGCGAGGAGTACGGCGGGCGGTAGACCGGACGCGAGGCGCGCGCAGGTAGCGCGCGCCCGTTCCCGTCAGGAGGCTAGGCCACCTGCGAGGCGCGCTCGGCGGCCTGCGTGAAGCCGGCCAGCACCGCGTCGGCGAGCGACCGCGAGCCGCTGAACTCGAGCTCGGCGGACGAGCCGCCGGGGCCCAGCGCGGTGACCCAGGCGCTCGAGCGGCCGCGCACGGTCGCGTCGGGCGTCTCGGCGGGGCGCTCGGAGATCGAGACGAACCCGTCGGCGACGGTCAGCACGTAGGAGCGCTCGGGCTGGCTGCCCTCGGCAGCCACCACGAGCTCGACGACGCCCTCGACGCCCTCGGCGGGGGAGAGCAGGCCGGGCGCGAGGCGGAAGATCGCCCCGACGTTGACCTCCTCGCCCGGGCGCGGAGCGCTCCAGGTCCAGTCATAGCCCCAGCGCGCGAGCGCGCCGAGGACCGGCATCAGCTCCCGCGAGCGCTCCGTGAGCTCGTAGTCGACGCGGGGCGGGACCTCGCGGTAGCGCTGGCGCGTGAGCAGGCCGTCGGCGACCATGCGGTTGAGCCGCGAGCGCAGCTGCTCCGTGGAGATGCCGGGCAGGACGCGCTGGAGCTCGACGAAGCGCCGGGGGCCGGCGGCCAGGTCGCGGATGATCAGCAGCGTCCACTTGTCGCCGACCAGGTCGAGCGCGCGGGCGTCAGGAGACCACTGGTCGTATGGATGTCTCTTGGGGGGTGGTGTGGAAGGAATGATGGCCCTCCAGGCGGGAGTCGGGGTGGGAGCGGCGGATGGGGTACGGCCACCATACCTCTATGCGGTCACTCTGCACCGGAAAATTGGCCGAATGGCCTACCGCCAGTTTCTCGCCGAGGCTTCGTTTGGAGACCTCGAGCGCGCCTATTGGGGGCGGCGCCCGGGAAGCGAGAGGCGCGACGAATGGGAGTTGTCATCAGTCTGGAGGAGCGCAGGCGAGCGGTCAGGGGCACCCCCGCGCCGCCGCGCGGGGTCGCCCACGCCGAGCTGTTCTTCGACCTGGGGGATCCGTTCAGCTACCTGGCGGCCGAGCGCGTGGAGCGCGCGTTCGACGCCGTGACGTGGACGCCGGCCGTGCTGCCGGTGCAGTCCGAGCCCGACGCGATCCTGCGCGCCCGCGCGGAGGCGCGCGCGGGCGAGCTGCGCATGCCGCTCGTCTGGCCCGAGAGCCATCCCGCGCCCTCGCGCGGCGCCATGCGCGTCGCCGCCTGCGCGGCGGGGTGCGGCCGCGGCGCGGCGTTCGTGCTGGCCGCGGGGCGCCTCGCGTTCTGCGGCGGCTTCGACCTCGACGACCCCGAGATCCTCGCCGAGGCGGCGGCCGCCGCCGGCGTCGGGCTCGACGCCTGCCGGGAGGCGGCGGGCGACCGCGGCCGCGCCGCGGCGATGGAGGCCGCCGGCCGGCGGCTCTTCGAGCAGGGCGCCGAGCGCCTGCCGGCGCTGCGCGTCGGGACCGGGTTGTTCGAGGGCGAGGAGCGGATCGCCGAGGCCGCCGCGGCGGCCCGCTGGGCGGCCGCCGGGCGAGTGGCGGACGTGTAGCGTCCGCCGCATGAGCACGGAGACCAGCGAGACCACCACCCTGCACGGCGGCCGCCTCATCGCGAGGCGGCTGAAGGCCCACGGCGTCACCAAGCTCTTCACGCTCTC
>JAUJME010000238.1 GCA_030447005.1 Solirubrobacteraceae bacterium
TGGGTCTTCACCCACGACTCGATCGGCGTGGGGGAGGACGGCCCGACGCACGAGCCGATCGAGCAGCTCCCGGCGCTGCGCTCGATCCCCAACCTCGACGTCGTCCGGCCCGCCGACTTCAACGAGACGGTGCTCGCCTGGCGCCACGCGATGAACTCGACCGAGACGCCGGTCGCCATGGCGCTCACCCGCCAGGGGCTGCCGACGCTCGATCCGGCCTCCGTGCCCGAGGACGGCGTGACCCGCGGCGCCTACGTCCTGCGCGACGCGCCCGGCGGCGACCCCGACCTGATCCTCATCGGCACGGGCTCGGAGGTCCACGTGGCGCTCGCCGCGGTCGAGGCGCTCGAGGCCGAGGGCCGGCGGGTCCGGGTCGTCTCAATGCCCTGCATGGACCGCTTCACCGAGCAGGACCAGGCCTACCGCGACTCCGTGCTGCCGCCGGCGGTGCGGGCGCGGGTGGCGGTCGAGGCGGCGTCGCCGTTCGGCTGGCACCGCTGGGTCGGCGACGCGGGCGAGATCCAGGCGATGGAGGGCTACGGCGCCTCGGCGCCCGGCGGCGAGCTCTTCGAGTACTTCGGCTTCACGGGGGAGAAGGTCGCCGAGAAGGCGCGGCGCTCCTTCGAGCGCGCCCAGGGCGCGGCATGAGCGGCGGGACCCAGGCGGTCAACGAGAACCTCGCCGCGCTGACGGCGGCGGGCACGAGCGTCTGGCTCGACCAGATCCGCCGCTCGATGATCGAGGGCGGCGAGCTCCAGCGGATGGTCGACGAGGACTCGCTGCGCGGCGTGACCTCGAACCCCGCCATCTTCGAGAAGGCGATCCTGGGCTCCCCCGACTACGACGAGGAGCTGGCGGCCGGCGCGCGCGACGGGCTGAGCGCGCGCGAGCTCTACCGCCGCATCGCGGTGCGCGACGTCCAGCTCGCCGCCGACGTGCTACGCCCGGTGTACGAGTCCAACGGCGGCGCCGACGGCTTCGTCTCGCTCGAGGTCGCCCCCCGCCTGGCGCACGACACGGAGGGGACGCTCGAGCAGGCCCGGCAGTACTGGGGGCTCGTCGACCGCCCGAACCTGATGATCAAGATCCCGGCGACCGACGCGGGCATTCCGGCGATCGAGCAGGCCCTCTACGAGGGGATGCACGTCAACGTCACGCTGCTGTTCTCCGTGGCCGCCTACCGGCAGGTCATGGAGGCCTACATCCGCGCGATGGAGCGCCGCCTGCGCGACTCGCAGCCGCTGGACCGCCACTCCGTCGCCTCGTTCTTCGTCTCGCGCGTGGACACGGAGGTCGACAAGCGCCTCGAGGCGATCGGCCGTCCCGAGCTCGCCGGCCGCGCCGGCCTGGCCAACGCGCGCGCCGCCTACCGTGCCTTCCAGGCGGTCTTCGGCGGCGAGCGCTTCGCTCGGCTGCGCGACGCCGGCTGCCCGGTGCAGCGGCCGCTGTGGGCGTCGACCGGCGTCAAGAACCCGCACTACCCCGAGACGATGTACGTCGACGGCCTCGCCGGCGCCGAGACCGTCAACACCATGCCGCTGCCCACGCTGCTCGCGGTCGCCGAGGCCGGGCAGATCGGGGAGGACTCGGCGCTGATCGACCCCGAGCCCGACCTCCGCGTGCTCGCCGACGCGGGGATCGACCTCGACGACGTCACCGCCCAGCTGCTGCGCGAGGGCATCGAGGCGTTCGTCACGCCGATGAACAAGCTCCTCGACGGGATCGAGCGCCGGCGCGAGGCGGTGATCACCGGCCGGCCCCAGACGCTCGAGGCCGACCTGCCGCCCGAGCTCGAGCGCCCGCTCGCCGACCGGGTCCGCGCGGCGCAGGAGGCCGACGTCGCCCGCCGGATCTGGCGCAAGGACGCGACGCTCTGGGCCCCGGAGGGCACGCCGGAGATCGCCAACCGCCTCGGCTGGCTGACCATCGCCGACAAGATGCTCGAGGACGCCGACGCGCTGCGCGAGTTCGCCGCGGAGTGCCGCGCGGACGGCCTGACGGACTGCGTCCTGCTCGGCATGGGCGGCTCGAGCCTCGCGCCCGAGGTCTTCCGCCTCTCCTACGGCGAGGAGGCCGGCGGCCTGCGTCTCCACGTCCTCGACTCGACCGAGCCGCTGCAGATCGCCGCGGTGACCGAGGCGATCGACCTCGACTCGACGCTCTTCCTGGTCTCGACGAAGTCGGGCGGGACGATCGAGACGCGGACGCTGTTCGAGCACTTCTTCGGCCTCAAGCCCGACGGCGCGCACTTCGTCGCGATCACCGACCCGGGCTCCTCGCTGCTCGAGCTCGCCGAGGAGCACGGCTTCCGCCGCGCGTTCGTCAACGACCCCGACATCGGCGGGCGCTACTCGGCGCTCTCCTACTTCGGCCTGGTGCCGGCGGCGCTGGCGGGGATCGACATCGACGCGGTCCTCCAGGCCTCCGAGGTCGCCGAGCAGAACTGCGCCGACTACCAGCAGCCCGACGCCAACTCCGGCCTCTGGCTCGGCGTCGCGCTCGGCGAGCTCGCGCTGCGCGGCCGCGACAAGCTGACCTTCGTCGTCGATTCGCCGGTGTCGTCGTTCGGCGTGTGGGTCGAGCAGCTCATCGCCGAGTCGACGGGCAAGGAGGGCAAGGGGATCCTCCCCGTCGCCGACGAGCCGCTCGCGGCGCCCGGCGACTACGGCCAGGACCGGGTCTTCGTCCACCTGCGCAACGAGGAGGCGCCCGACGACGGGCATGCGGAGTGGGTCGCCTCGCTCGCCGCGGCGGGGCACCCGACGCTGACCGCCACCTTCTCCGGCGCGCCCGACCTCGGGCGTCTCTTCTTCTTCGCGGAGTTCGCCACCGCGGTGGCGGGCTGGGTGCTCGGCATCAACCCGTTCGACCAGCCCAACGTCCAGGCCGCCAAGGACGCCACCCAGCGGGTGCTCGACGAAGGCGCCCCGCAGGTCGAGGACGGCGACCTCGGAGACCTCCTCGGCGACGCGCTCGAGCCGCCGCGCTACGTGGCGATCATGGGCTACCTGCCCTACTCGGCCGAGGTGGAGGCGGCGGTCGGCCGGCTGCGGGCGGCGATCGTCGAGCGCCACGGCGTGGCGACCACCTTCGGCTACGGGCCGCGCTTCCTGCACTCCACGGGCCAGCTGCACAAGGGCGGCCCGCGCGTCGGGGCGTTCCTCCAGCTCACGCACGACTCCGAGTTCGACCTCGAGATCCCCGGCCGGCCGTTCGGCTTCCGCACCCTGATCTCCGCCCAGGCGGACGGGGACCTCCAGACCCTCCGCGACCACGACCTCAGGGCGGCCCGGGTGCGGCTGCCCGCCGGCGACCTGGCCGGGGGGATCGACGCGCTGACCCGCCGGATCGAAGGAGACTGAGCATGCAGATCGGCTTCGTGGGGCTCGGGAAGATGGGCGGCAACATGGTCCATCGCATCCACCGCGACTCAGACCACCGGTGCGTGGCGTTCGACTTCAACGCCGACGCGGTCGCCGCCGCCGAGGGCCACGGCGCGACGGGCGCCGCCTCGCTCGAGGAGCTCGTCTCAAAGCTCGACGCGCCGCGCGCGGTGTGGGTGATGGTCCCCGCCGGCGAGCCGACGGAGCAGACCGTCCAGCGGCTCGCCGAGCTGCTCGAGCCGGGCGACCTGATCGTCGACGGCGGCAACTCGAACTTCCACGACGACATCCGCCGCGGCGCGGAGCTGGCCGCGAAGGGGCTGCACTACGTCGACGT
>JAUJME010000027.1 GCA_030447005.1 Solirubrobacteraceae bacterium
CGCGAGTCGTCCTTCCGCAACTTCGCGGAGCTCTGCATCACGCGCCAGATCATCACCGCGGTCAAGACGGCGACCCGCAACAAGCACACGCCGCTCAACGGGTACGTCTCCTTCTCCTCCTCGCCGGCGGGCGCGGCGGAGGGCGAGGCGACCCTCGACGAGGTCCTCTCGGGCTCGCCGACCCACGACCCGGTCAACCAGGTCATCTCCTCCGAGGAGCTGCGCTCGCTCGTCGCGCACATGTCGACGTCGCTGTCGGACCTCGAGTCGCGCGTCCTCTCGCTCTACCTCGACGGCCACTCCTACACCGACGTGGGCGACAAGCTCGGCTGCGACTGCAAGACGGTCGACAACGCGCTCCAGCGCGTCAAGCGCAAGGTCGGCTCGCACATCAACTCGCGCGCCGTCCTGCTGTAATCGCGGCCATGTCGGCCGGTGAGATCGTCCTGCTGGTGGTGATCGCCCTCATCGTGGCGCTCGCGGTGGGCGGCATGATCGCCCAGCGGCGGCGGCTGGCCCGCAACCGCCCCGTCTTCGAGAGCTCGCTCGAGGAGGTCAACCACGACCTCGCGGTCGCCCGCGCGAAGGACCGCGGCTGGGAGGCTCAGACGCTCGACGCCGCCGCGCGCGACGCCTACGCCCGCGAGCGCGGAGGCGCGCCGGCCGAGCTCACGCTCGTGCGGATCGTCGACCGCCCCGGCACCGACGCGGACAAGGCGATCTTCCGCGCCGAGTCCGGCGGCCGGCGCGAGGAGCTCACGCTCGGGCGCCAGGACGGCGCCTGGGTCCTGGAATCGCTCGGGTGACGTCGCCCAGAGGACGAGCGAAGCGAAGTCCGGCCGGGTGACGTCGCCCAGAGGACGAGCGAAGCGAAGTCCGGCCGGGCGAAACCATTCACACTGAGGGCGTGCCCGAGCCCGCCCTGCACCGCCGCGAGCGCCTGCGCGACAGCCTGCGCCGCGACGGCGAGGAGTGCGTGTGGTGCCGTCGGCCGCTGCCCCACGGGCACCGCGACCTCTCGATCGAGCACGTCGTCCCGCGGCTGAAGGGCGGCCCGGCCTGGGCGGAGAACGAGGTGGCCGCCTGCCGCGCGTGCAACCGCGCCCGCGGCCACACCGCGCCGGCCGCCTGGCTCGAGGCGTGCGAGGCCCGCGGCCTCGAGCCCAACCGCGCGGCGATCGAGGCCAGCCTGCGCCGGCTCGACGACGCGATCGCCCGCCGCGGCGGCCAGCGCCGCGCGCGGCCCTACTTGGCCGGTCAGCTTCGAAGGCTCAGCTGACCGACACGATGAGCAGCTCCCGAGGCCCGCGCGGGAGCTGGGCGACCGCCGGCTCGCCGGCCCGGCGCCCCAGCAGCGCGACCGCCACCGGGGACTCCATCGAGAGCTTGCCCTCGGCCGGCGACGCCTCGGTGGAGGAGACGAGCACGTAGGTCGAGCGCTTCCCCGTCCCGGCGTCCTCGACCTCGACCGTCGAGCCGAACGCGACGACGTCGCCGCCGCCGGCCGACTCGACCACCTGCGCGGAGAGCACGCGCTCGCGCAGCACCGCGATCCGCGTCTCGAGGTGGGCCTGGGTCTCCTTGGCGTGGTGGTACTCGGCGTTCTCCTTGAGGTCGCCGTAGTCGCGCGCCGTCTTGATCTGCTCGGCGACCCGCTCGCGGCCGGGGCCTTCGAGCTCGGCCAGCTCGGCCTGGAGCGCGGCGAGCCCCTCGGCGGTCATCAGGTTCGAGCGCTCCGTGCTCATGCCGCCTCCGCCTCGGTCCGCGGCCGGCGGTGGTCGGCCGCGCGGCAGATCTCGAGCACGGCGCCGAGGTCGTCGGTGACGTCGATGCGCTCGATGTCCTCGGGCGAGATCTTGCCGTCGGCGAGCATGCGCTCGCGCAGCCAGTCGACCATCCCGCCCCAGTACTCCGTCCCCACCAGGACGACCGGGAAGTGGCGGATCTTCTCCGTCTGGCGCAGCGTCAGCGCCTCGAAGAGCTCGTCGAGCGTCCCGAACCCGCCGGGGAAGACCACGAACGCGCTCGCGTAGCGGACGAACATGACCTTGCGCGTGAAGAAGAAGTGGAACTCGAGCGGCAGGCGCACCCATTCGTTGAGCCCCTGCTCCATCGGCAGCTCGATCCCGAGCCCGATCGAGTGCGCGCCGGCGTCGACCGCGCCGCGGTTGCCGGCCTCCATGATCCCCGGCCCGCCGCCGGTGATGATCGAGAAGCCGTCCTCGCCGAGCCGGCGGGCGAGCTCGCGGGCCGCCGCGTACTCCGGGTGGTCCTCCGGCGTGCGCGCCGAGCCGAAGATCGACACCGCCTTGCCGACGTGCGCGAGGGCGCGGAAGCCGGTGCGCAGCTCCTCGGCGACGCGGGCGATGCGCGCCTCGTCGTCGAGCCGGGAGATGATGGCCGTGGTCTCGGCCTCGAGGAGCTCTTCGTCGGAGGACGTCGGCGGGCGGGGCTTCGGGGTCATGAGGGCGGACAGCCTACGCTCTGGAGTCGATGCCGCCCGCCTTCAGCCGCCTCGGCGTCGACGAGCGCCGCCGCCGCCTCCTCGAGCTGGGGACCGAGCTCTTCACCCGCAACGCCTACGACGAGCTCTCCATGGCGGCCATCGCTCGGCGCGCCGGCATCTCGAAGGCGCTGCTGTACCACTACTTCCCGAGCAAGCAGGCGTACTTCCGGGCGACGCTCGCCGAGAAGGCGCAGGAGCTCGCGGCGGTCACCGAGCCCGACCCCCGGCTCTCGCCCGCCGAGCAGCTGCGCGCGAGCCTCGACGCGTTCCTGGCCTGGGTCGAGGCCAACGGCGAGGGCTACGCGAAGTTCACGCGCTCGGCCGGCGCGGTCCCCGAGCTGCGCGAGCTGATGGAGCAGGTCCGGGCGGCCACGTCCGCGCGCATCCTCGCCGCGCTCGTCCCCGCCGGCGAGCCGCCGCCGCGGCTGCGAGCGGCCGTCTCGGGCTGGCTCTGGTACATGGACGGGGTCTGCGCCGACTGGCTGGCCCGGCGAGACCTCGACCGCGCGGCGGTGCGCGACCTGCTGCTCGGGACGCTGGGCGGCGCGGTGCGGGCGGCCGGCGACCCCCAGGCGGCCGCGCGGCTCAGCCCGTGACGCGCAGGACCATGATCGCCCGGTCGTCCTTGGGGCGATCGGGCTGGTGGCGGCGCACCGCGTCGTCGACCGCCTGGGCGATCCCCTCGGCGCTCGCCTCGCGCGCCGCCTCGAGCGTCGCGCGCAGCCGGTCCTCGCCGAAGCGCTCGCCGTCCCCGCGCGCGTCGGTGATGCCGTCCGTGTAGAAGACGAGCGTGTCGCCCGGGTCGAGGTCGAGCGAGACCTGCTCGAGCGTCAGGCCGGGGACGAAGCCCAGGAGCGTCCCCGGGACCTCGATCTCGCGGACGGGCTCGCCGGGGCGCAGCAGGAGCGGGTAGGTGTGGCCGCCCGAGGCCAGGCAGGCGGTGAAGCGCCCGCCGGACAGGGGGGAGAGCGTCGCGCAGCCGACGGTGCAGTAGGAGCCCGCGCCGAGCTGCCGCCGCATCGCCTCGTTGAGGAAGGCGAGGACGTCCGCGGGCGACTCCTCGCGCATGGCGATCGCGCGGATGGTGTGGCGGGCGAGGCCGGTGAGCACCGCCGCTGCGGTGCCCTTGCCGCAGACGTCGCCGATGGCGAGGACCCAGCGGTCCTCCGCCACGTCGAAGAGGTCGTAGAAGTCGCCGCCGACCTCGCCGCCGTCGGAGATCGAGTGGTAGCGGACGGCGACGTCGATGCCGGGCACCTCGGCGATCCGCTCGGGCAGGAGCCCCTGCTGGAGGGTCTGGGCGACGTAGGTGCGCTCCTCGTACAGCCGCGCCCGCTCGAGCGCCTGGGCGCACTGGCGACCGAGGGCGAGCAGGAAGCCGCGCTCGCCGGCGCTGAAGGTGTGGGGCGTCGCATAGGAGAGGCCGAGCGCGCCGAGCGCCTGGCCGTGGAAGACGAGCGGTACCGCGGCGATCGCCTCGTAGCGGCGCACCGACCGCTCGACGGTGGGATAGCGCCGAGCGGCCTCCTCGCCGCTCTCGAGCAGGATGATCGCGCCGGTGCGGACCGCGTCGGCCAGCGGCACGCGATCCTCGACGTCGAAGGTCGCCCAGCCGTCGATGAGCTCGTCCTCGTAGCCCGAGGTGCTGCGGACGTTGAGGTGGTCGCCGTCGCGGAGGGTGACCACGGCGGCCGCCGCGCCGCCGGCGTCGAGCGAGTGCTCGACCACCAGGCGGGCGACCTCGTCGGTCGAGATGGCGGCCGACAGGGCGGCGGTGACCCGCTGCAGCCGGGCGATGCGCCCGGCGGCGAGCTCCGCCTCCCGGCGGGCCTCGCGCTCGCGGGCGAGCAGGATCTCGCGGTCGCGCTCGGCCGCGTGGCGCTCCGTCAGGTCCATGAAGAAGGCGATGCAGCGGAACGGGTCCTTGGTGAGCGTCGCCGCGCCGCAGGCGACCGGCACACGCACGCCGTCGGGCCGGACGAACTCCTTCTCGTAGGTCTCCACCCGCCCGCGTCCGCGGAGGTCCTCGAGCGCCAGCTCGTCGACGCGGGCGTACTCCGGCGGCGTCATGCTGCGCCAGCTCACGCGGCCCGCCTCGAGGTCCGCCCGGGTGCAGTCGACCATCGTCAGGAACGCGTCGTTGGCCTCGAGCATCCGCTCGGAGTCCGCGACGCAGACGCCGAAGATGTTGGAGTCCGCGAGCGTCCGGAAGCGCAGCTCGCTCGACTCGGCCGCCTCCACGGCGCCGACCTGGGCGGTCACGTCGACCGCGTGGACGAGGACGCCCTCGACCGCCCCGTCGGGCGTCCGCAGCGGCACGTAGGCGAAGTCGTAGAAGACCTCCTCGCCGGCCGGCCCCCGGCCGGCGGCGCCCTGGCCGTAGAACGGCTCGCCGGAGGTGTAGACCCGGGCCAGCAGGTCGACGAGGTGCCGGTTGTCGGGCTCGTCGAAGACCTCGGCGACGGGCCGCCCGACCATCGGCCGGTCGCCGCCGAGCCGGCGGTAGTGCGGGTTGGCGAACTCGATGATCAGGTCGGGGCCCCGGATCACCGCGACGACCGCCGGGATCTGCTCGAGGATCTCGACGAACCGCCGGGAATCGCCTTCCAGAGCGGCGAGCAGCGCGGTGGCGGGGTCGCTCACGCCTTGCACCCTATCTTGGGCGCGCGTGCCACGATGCGCATGCGCGCGCGAGGGGCGGGGCAGCGGAGGGGCGATGCCCCTTCCCGATCCCTCCCCGGACACCACCGTCGTGGTCACCGGCGCCTCCGGCGGGATCGGCGAGGCGCTCGCCCGCGAGCTGGCGGGCCGCGGCCACAACGTCACCCTCGTCGCCCGCCGGCGCGAGCGCCTGCGCGACCTGGCCGCCGAGCTCGAGCGCGACCACGGGGTGGCGGTCGCGATCCACGCCGCCGACCTCGCCAAGCCCGGCCCGCGCGCCAAGGCGATCGCGGCGGTCCGCGCCGACGGGCGCGTGGTCGTCGGCCTCTGCAACAACGCAGGGGTCGGGCGCTTCGGCGCGTTCCACGAGGAGGAGCCCGAGCGGCTCAACGCCCTCGTGGCGCTCAACGTCAACGCCCTGCACGAGCTGACGCTCGCCTTCCTGCCCGGCATGGTCGCCCGCGGTGAGGGTGCCGTCCTCAACGTCGCGTCGATCCTCGGCCACGGCCCGATCCCCAACAACGCGTCCTACTCGGCGTCGAAGGCGTTCGTGCTCACGCTGAGCGAGGCGATCCACACGGAGCTCTTCGGGACGGGCGTGTCGTGCACCGCCTTCTCGCCGGGCCCCGTGCGCACCGACGCGATCGAGGCCTCGGGCGTCGACGCCGTGATGCCCTCGCCGCCGGGGATGCTGTGGGGCGACGCGGAGGACATCGCGTGCGAGGGCGTCGACGCGATGGAGGAGGGCCGGCGCACCGCAATCCCCGGCCTCGCCAACCAGCTCTTCGCCGCCGGCAGCCGCTACCTGCCGCGTACGGTGACGCTGCCGCTGGCGCTGGTCGCCCGCAGACTGAGTCTCTAGTCGAGCGTTAGCCCGGCTGGATGTCGACCACGTCGACGACGAAGACGAGCGTCTCGTTGGGCGCGATCGGCCCCTGACCCTGCGAGCCGTAGGCAAGGTCGGGCGGGATCACCAGCTCGCGCCGGCCGCCGACCTTCATGCCGGGCACACCCTGGTCCCAGCCGGGGATGACCGCGCCGGCCCCGAGCTCGAACGGGAAGGGCTGGCCGTTGTCCCACGAGGCGTCGAACTGCTCGCCGGTCGAGAAGGAGGCGCCGACGTACTGCACGGTCACCTGATCGCCGGCTTTGGCGGCACGGCCCTTGCCCTCGACGATGTCGCGCTTGACGAGCTCCGTCGGCGGCTCGCCGGTGGGCTTGGGGATCTCCGGCTTGGAATCCGTGTCCTTGGAGATCTTCGAGGCGCCGCCCTCGGCGGCGGGTGTCTCGGTGGCGGCCGGGGTCTGCGTCGCCTCCGGCGTGGCGGCGGCCGAGCCGCCCGTCTCGGTGTCGCCCTCGTCGGCCCCGCAGCCCGAGAGCCCGAGGACGACAGCGGCGGCGATGGGCAGCAGGCGGTGGGGGAGGCGCGTCATGGCCGCTGAGGGTAGTGGCTGCCCGCAGAGCGCCGGGTACGGTGCGTCCGTCGCCGGAGTAGCTCAGCTGGTAGAGCAACCGCCTTGTAAGCGGTAGGTCAGGGGTTCGAGTCCCCTCTCCGGCTCTGGCGCTCAGGCTGCGGCCGGCTCGACCGGGTCGGCGAGCCGCGGCAGGCTGTCCGAGCACGGGAGCCAGATCCAGCCCTCCTCGGCGAAGCGCGACTCCGACGTCATCTCAGGCGGGTGGGCCCACGCCGGCGAGGCGGTCGAGCGTGCGACGAGCGCGCATACGAAGGCATCGAACCGGTGATCGCTCGCGGCGAGGGCGTCCTGCGCGCCGCGGAGGTCGAGCCACGGGGCCAGGCCGGCGATCTCATCGAGCAACCTCCGGCGGACGCCGGCGTCCCGCTTGTAGCTGATCGGCTCCCGTGTTCTCAACAGACCCCACGCGACCAGGGCGGCACCTGGATAGACCTCTCGGACCGTTCCGTGCACACGGTCGAGGGGCTGCCCGTCGGACCCGTGGAACTCGTGAAGGAGTGCCGCGGCCCGCCAAGCGGTGACGCCGATACGGTCGCTGCTGACCGACAGCGGCTGCTTCCCGCACTTCTGCTGTACCCATTCGTCGGTCGCGCGCAGACGCAGTGAGGGGGAGCCGGACCTGTCGTCCCAGGGCAACGGCCACTCATCGTCCGCTCCCCACCGTTCGACGGCCTCACGGAAGTCATGCGGCCACCCGAACGGCGCGTCAAGACCAACCCGCTGAGCTGACCGCATGAGCGGAAGGAGTTGGCAGTTCGCCAGGTCGGCCTCGAGGTGCTGGAGCGAGGCGGTGCCTGCCTGCCACTCGACGACACAGGCGGCCGTAGCGCGCGGCTGCGAGGACAGGTCAATGCCTACGGTGACGAATGCAGGGGACAAAGGGATCGATGTCTTGGACGGCTCGACCACGGTGGTCAACGTGGATTGTCTTCCCGCTTCAGCCGCCCGAACCACATCAGCCCCCATAGGGGTGGGCAACGTGGAGCGGCAGATGCGGTTATGGCCAGCTCACCCCGGCGCCGCGAGCTCCGTCGGCTCCGGCCGCCCGCGCAGCACCGCCTCGCCCGCCGGCCGCCAGTGCGCGGCCTCCGGCTCGCCGGCCGCCCGGACGGTGTGCGCGCTGGCGAGGACGTGGCCCGGGCGGGTCTTGGCGAGCTCGGTGATCCGCGCCGCCTCGTTGACCGGGTCGCCGATCACCGTGTACTCGAAGCGCGACTCGGCGCCGACGTGGCCCGCCACGGCTTGGCCGCAGGAGACGCCGATCGCCGCGGGCAGCGGGCTCTCGGCCTCCAGGCGCGCGGCCAGGTCGCGCGCGGCCGCCAGCGCGCGCTGCGCGGCGTCCTCGCAGGGCGCCGGCGCCCCGAAGACGCAGAGCGCGCCGTCGCCCTCGAACTTGTTGACGAAGCCCCCGTGGCGCTCCACCACCGCGACGACGATGGCGAAGAACGCGTTGAGCTGGCCGACCACCCGCTCCGGCGGCTCGCTGACCGCCAGCGCCGTGGAGCCGAGCACGTCGACGAAGAGCGAGCCGACCGTCCGCTCCTCGCCGCCGAGCGTGATCCCCCGCTCGAGCGCGTCGCGGGCGACGTCGAGCCCGACCTGCCGGCCGAACAGGTCGCGGAGGTATTCGCGCTCTGCGAGGCCCTCGACCATCGCGTTGAAGCCCGCCTGCAGGCGCCCGACCTCCGAGCCGTCGTCGACGGTCACCCGGACGTCGGTGCGGCCGGCCGCGACCGCCTCCATCCCGCGCTGCACCTCGCGGACGGGGCCGGCGACCGACCGCGCCACGATCCGCATCAGCGCCAGGCCGGTCGCCAGCGCCACCACGGCGATGAAGACGATCGGCGCGGCCAGCGCGGAGGGCTCGTCGGGCAGCCGGCCGATCGGGACGAAGGCGAGCGCGATGAGCGGGATCCCCGAGCAGAGCGCCCAGGTGAGGACGATCCGCGGCTCGACGCCCAGCGCGCCGGCCTCCGGCGGCGGCGAGGAGTCGAGCACGAGCGCGACGGCCGGGCGCAGCTCGCGCTCGGCGACCAGCCAGGCCGCCGTGCACGTCACGAGCCCGCCGAGGAGGATCGCCCCGGCCACCTCGACCGCGGCCTGCACGCCCGAGTCGGCGTTGATCACGCCGAAGACGGGGATCGCGACGCCCCACCCCTGCGCGGTCAGCCGAACGATCTGCCCCGGCAGGCCGAGCACGAGCCGGGACTCGCCCTCGCCGGCCGGGCGGTCGCTGTGTGCCCAGGCGCGCAGGTCGGCGGTCAGCCGCCGCGACCGCCAGAAGCCGACCGCGCACGCGATCGCGAAGAGGACGACCAGCACCGCGAGGTTGAGCTCGTCGGTCGAGATGCTGCCCGGGCGGTCCTGCACCGGGAAGACGGCGCTCAGGTAGATGAAGACGACCGCCGCGCCCAGCGCGTTCGCCAGGGTCCCGCCCGCGACGAGCCGCCTGGTGATCCGCCGCGCGAGCGCTTCCCGGGCCATGCCGGGAGGGACGCTACCGGTCTGCCCGCGCCGCCTCCCGCCACCAGGCGACCGTGTCGGCGAGCGTGGTGGCGAGCTCGATCCGGGGCCGCCAGCCCGTCGCGGCGGTCAGCTTCGCGTGCGATCCCCGCATCTCCATCACCTCGTGCGCGCGCACGAGCTCCGGGTCGACGGCGTGGTCGATCTCCCGGCCGGCCGCCTCGCCGAGCGCCCGCACGAGCTCGCCGGCCGACGCCGGCCGGCCCGAGCAGACGTTGTAGGCCTCGCCCGGCTCCCCGAGGTCGGCGAGCGCGCGGTAGGCCTGCACCACGTCGCGGACGTCCGTGTAGTCGCGGCGGGTGTCCGGGTTGCCGGTGACCACGCGGATCGGGTCGTCGCCGGCCTCGAGGCCCTCGGCGACCTGGCGGGCGAAGGTGGCGATCGCGTAGACCGGCGCCTGGCCCGGCCCGGCGTGGTTGAAGGCGCGGGCGCGGATGACCCGGAGGCCGTGGGCGTCGGCGTAGAAGCCGGCGAGCAGGTCGGCGCCCGCCTTGGAGACGGCGTACGGGTTCTGCGGGCGCAGTTGCGCGGACTCGTCGACCGGCAGGGACTCCGGCGGGCCGTAGACCTCGCCGCTGCCGACCGCGATCACGGTCGTGTCCGGCGCCGCCGTCCGCACCGCCTCGAGCACGTTGAGCGTCATCGCGACGTTGTCGCGCAGGGTCTCGCCCGGCTGCTTCCACGACTCGCCGACGTGGGCGCGCGCCGCCAGGTGGTAGACGACGTCCGGTCGCGCCTCGCCGATCGCGGAGGTCACGGCGCGGCCGTCGAGGAGGTCGACCCGCGCGCCGCGCGACCGTGCCAGCTCGTCGACGTCGTCCCCGGCCGCGAGGCAGGCGGCGACGAGGTGCCGGCCCGCGAAGCCGGACGCCCCCGTGATGACGACGCGCCGGCTCAGGTCGCGACGAGGTGCTCGATCGAGCCGTGCCCGTTGGTGGACGCGGTCTCGTCGTTCATGTGGGCGACGGGCTCGGCGGGCGGGTTCAGGCGGCGCTCGAGCTCCCCGAGCACCACGGCGAACAGCAGGTGGCGCCAGGTCGCCTGGGCGAGCGCGCGGGAGTCGCCCCAGAGGGCGGGCATCTCGTCGCGCGCGGGGTGCAGCCGGTCGGTGATCCGGGTGCCGGGCCACGTCGCCGCGTGCTCGGCGAGCCCGGCCAGCGGCCCCTTCGCCCAGCGGGGGACGGGGACGCTCGGGGCGAGATTGGCGTAGATCGCGCCGAACAGGGCGCCGTTGCCCAGGTGCATCGCCATGCCGACCGGCCACCAGGCGGGGCCCCGGGTGACGAGCTTGCCCAGCAGCTCGACGTCGTCGTAGGGGACGCCGAAGACGCGCTGGTCGAGCGGCTGCTGCGCCGCCCACACCGCCGCGGCGGCGGCGCCGGAGAGGGCGCCGCGGAGCGTCCGGGTGCGGTCGAAGGCCATCTCACGGCGCACTGTAACGAGCCCGTCGAGCCCGGGTACGCCTGATCGAAGGAGGAGAGCACCCCCAACCATGAACGCCGCCGCCCTGCACGAGCGCGCCCGCACCAAGGGCGTCAACCCGCTGGTCTACTGGCTCGTCCGCGCCGTGTTCCAGCCGTTCTTCCACCTCTACTTCCGGCTCTCGCGGATCGGCCGCGAGCACGTGCCGGAGACCGGGCCGGTGATCTTCGCCGCCAACCACCGCTCCTTCCTGGACCCGTTCGTCATCGCGACGATCGCCCGGCGCCCGCTCTACTACGTCGCCAAGAAGGAGCTCTTCCGCCAGCGCCTCGCGGCCTGGTTCCTCAACTCGCTCGGCGCCTTCCCGGTCGACCGCGGGACGGGCGACGGCGACATGCTCACCACCGCCAAGGCGATCCTCGAGCGCGGCGACGCGGTGCTGATGTTCCCCGAGGGCACCCGCATCCGGCCCGGCGCGCTCGGCCGGCCGCGGCGCGGCGTCGGGCGACTCGCGCTCGAGACGGGCGCGCCGGTCGTCCCCGTCGCGGTGATCGGGACGGAGTCGATCCGCAAGGGCTGGCGGATCCGCCCGCACAAGGTCCGCATCCGCGTCGGACCGGCCCTCACCTTCCCCCGCGTGGAGAGCGCGTCCCCGCAGCTCGCCGCCGCGGTCACCGACCGCATCTGGCCCTGCGTGATGCTCCAGTGGGAGTGGCTCGGCGGCCTGGCGCCGCTGCGACGCGCGGCCGTCATCGGCGCCGGCTCCTGGGGCACGAGCGTCGCCGTCATGCTCGCCCGCGCCGGCCTCGAGGTCGACCTGGGGTGCCGGACGCGCGAGCAGGCCGAGCGGCTGGCCGCCACCCGCGTCAACGACCGCTACCTGCCGGGGATCCGCCTGCCCGACGCGATCCGCGTCGGCCGCGCCGCCGACCTCGAGCTCTCGCGCCACGACCTCGTCTGCTTCGCCGTCCCGGCGAGCGGGCTCCCGGCCGCGGTCGCCGAGCACGGGCCCGCGATCGCCGACCGCACCGGCGTGCTCGTGCTCTCCAAGGGCCTCGTCCCGCCGCTCGGCACGCTTCCCTCCGCCTACGTCGCCGAGCGCGCGAACACCTGGGCGACCGCCGTGCTCGGCGGTCCGGCCCACGCGGCCGCCGCGCTGGAGGGCGGCGCCTCGCTCGTGGTCGGCGCGGCCGACCGCGCCTTCGGCCGCCAGCTCACCGGCGCGCTGGCCGCGGCGGGCTTCGACGTGATCGCGACGACCGACATGGTCGGCGTCGAGCTCGCCGGCGCCGCCAAGAACGCCGCCGCGCTCGCCGCCGCGGCCGCCGCCGGCGCCGGCCCCAACGTCGCGGGCGCTGCCGCGGGCAAGGTCTTCGCCGAGATCGACGCCTACGCGCGCACGGCCGGCTCGCGCCCGGAGACCTTCGCCGGCCTCGCCGGGACGGGCGATCTGGTCGCCACGGTGCTCGCGTCCGGGTCCCGCAACCGGCGCGCGGGCGAGCTCCTCGGCCTCGGCGTCCCCGCCGTCGACATCGCGCCCCGCCTCGGGCAGACCGCCGAGGCGGTGGCCAGCGTCCCGCTGCTCGCCGAGCGCGTCGAGGCGGCCGGGGTAGACGCCCCGGCGCTCGAGTCGCTCGCCCGGCTGATCGAGGGGGAGGTCGACCCGCAGGAGTGGGCGGCGTCGCTGACCCGCGCGGGCGGGATGGGGTCGCGACGGAAGGCCCGGGTGGCCTAGGCTCCGTCATGCATGGCGGCATCCGACACGCAGCGCGAGGAGAAGCGCCGGCTCGACGAGCAGTTCTCGAACCTGTACCGCGCCCACCTGCGCGACGTCTACTCCTACTCCTACTACCGGGTGGGCAACCACCACGACGCCGAGGACCTCACGGAGCAGACCTTCCTGCAGGCCTACCGGCACTTCGAGCGCGCGCAGCGCGAGTCCGACGGCCGGCCGCTGCGCCCGTGGCTCATCCGCATCGCCCACAACCTGGCGGCCAACTACTACCGCGACCGCTCGCGCAAGCCGCAGACGCCGATCGACGACGCCGGGGTGCTCTCCTCCCCGCACTCGACGGAGTCGCTGGTCGAGGACCGCGAGGACCTCAAGCGGATCCTCGAGTGCGTCGGGCAGCTGCCCGACGACCGGCGCGAGGCGCTCATCATGCGCTTCGCGCTCGGCATGGACAACCGCGAGATCGCGCGGGCGCTCGGGCGCACCGACGGCGCGACGAAGGTCCTGCTGCACCGCTCCATCCGGCAGCTCGAGGAGCTCGTCGCCAAGG
>JAUJME010000028.1 GCA_030447005.1 Solirubrobacteraceae bacterium
TCGAGGGCACGACCTACCGCTGGCCGTTCTTCCCGGACGGCAAGGCGAGCTACGCGGCGCCCGACGGTGGCTGGATCGTCGTGGTCAACTCGGAGTCGCGCCCGCCCGACGCGGGTTCCTCGGCGATCCGCTTCGACAGGACGGGCAAGATCGTCGGCGCCTATCGCATCCTCGGCAACACACAGGGCAACTGCGCCGGCGGGCCGACGCCCTGGGGCACCTGGCTCTCCTGCGAGGAGGTCGACGGCGGTCACGTGTGGGAGTGCGACCCGTCCAAGCCCGGCCAGGGCGTCATCCGCCCGGCGATGGGCACCTTCAACCACGAGGCGGTCTGCGTCGACCCGGCCGGCCAGCGCCTCTACCTCACCGAGGACAAGTCCGACGGTGGCTTCTACCGCTTCACCCCGCGCCGCTACCCCGACCTCCGCGAGGGCCTGCTCGAGGTGGCGATCGTCGACGGGGAGGGCCGCACGCGCTGGGCCGAGGTCACCGATCCCGCCGCCACCTCGAAGACGACGCGGACGCAGGTCCCGGGGATGCGCAAGTTCAGCGGCGGCGAGGGGATCTGGTTCGACTCCGGCTTCGTCTACTTCTCGACGAAGGGCGAGAACCGCGTCTACGCCTATGACACGGTGGCGTCGGTGCTGACCGTGGTCTACGACCAGAAGGCGTTCGCCGGCGGCGGGCCGATCAGCGGCCTCGACAACGTGACCGTCTCCCCCTCGGGCGACCTCTTCGTCTGCGAGGACGGCGGCGACCTCGAGATGGGCCTCGTGACCCGCGAGGGCGAGGTGACGCGCTTCTTCAGGCTCACGGGCCAGCCCGCGGAGACCACGGAGATCGCCGGCGTCATCTTCGACCCCTCCGGCAGGCGCATGTACTTCTCCTCGCAGCGCGGCCTGGGCGCGGGCATCACCTACGAGGTCACGGGCCCGTTCCGCACGGAGCGCCCGGCCGGCACGGGCGGGCCGGCCGGCGTCGCCGGCACGACGGCGCCCACGCCGCAGGCCGGCACGCCAGGCGCCGCCGGACCCGACGACCGCGACCGCCCGCCCTCCGGCGGCGGGCGCTCGGGCGAGGACGCCGACGCCCCGGGACTGCGGATCCGCGCCCCGCGGCGCGCAGCGCTGTCCGAGCTGCGCCGCGAGGGGCTCCACGTGACGGTCGAGCTCGGCCAGGCCTCGAGCGTCGTCGCGGTGCTGCGGACGAACGATCTGGCGCGCGTGAGCGGCTCCCGCGGCTCGGTCGATCGCGCCAAGCCGGTCACTCTCGCGCGCCGCGCCCGCAGGACGGCCCCGCGCGGCCGCATCACCATCCCGCTGCGCGTCGACCGCAAGACGGCGGCGCGGCTGCGGCGCCGGCGGACGCTGCGCGCGCGCATCACCGTCCAGGCGCGCAGCGCCGACGGCCGCACGCGGGTGGCCACCCGGCTCGTCCGGATCGCGATCAGGTAGCGCCGACGGGCGCGCGCGGGGCGGCCGGCGCCCCGGCCGCCGCTGCGGCGGGCGCCCCCCGGCCGGCGCGGCGCTCGGCGAGCACGAGGACCGCCGGCAGGACGGCGAGGACGCCGAGGAGCGACACGGTGAGGTCGATCACCGTCACGCGCCCGAAGTCCTTGAGCATCTGGACGTCGGAGAAGCCGAGCACGGCGAAGCCGGCGATCGCCGTCACGCCCGAGGCGAGCACCGCGGCGCCCGTCGAGCGGTAGGTCCGCCGCAGCGCCTCGGGCGCCGGGTGCCCCGCGCCGCGCTCCTCGTGGTAGCGCGCGGTGAGCAGGACGGAGAACTCCGTCGAGATGGCGATCACCAGCGCGCCGAGGGTCGCCGACAGCGGGTTGAGCGGCACGCGCAGCGCGAAGAGCAGCAGCGACGACCAGCCCGTGGCCAGGGCGATCGGGACGATCGGCACCCAGGCGCGCTCCCAGCGACGGTAGACCAGCGCGAGGACGAGCAGGACGGCGAGCAGGCCGAGGGCGAGCGTGCCGAGCCGCCGCAGCGGCGAGGAGAGCTCGGCGTTGGCCTCGGCGGCCAGCACGGGCAGGCCGGCGAGGCGGGCGGTGACGCCCTCCGGGCGGCCCTCGTCGAGCCGCTCGCGCATCTCGTCGATGATCTCCTGCTGGCGCTCGAAGGGCAGCAGCTTGATCCCGAACGCCAGGTTGGCGGTCTTGCGGTCCTCGGTGATGACCGCCTGCGAGAAGTACGGCGGGACCGCCTCGAGCAGCGCGCGGACGTCCTCCTGCTTGGCGGTCGACTGCGGGGTGCGGAAGAGGTCGGGGAGCGAGAGGCCGGGGCAGAGGTTGGCCTGGCCGCAGCCGCGCTCCTTGGTGTAGCCCTGGTCGGCGAGCAGCTTGGACTGGTAGTCGCGCATCCACGTGACGACCTTCGGGTCGGTCAGGTCGTCGGCCTCGATGACCACGTCGACCTCCCCCGCCACGCCCGTCGCCCGCTGGAGCTCGTTGAGGTCGCGCAGCGCCGGGAGGTCCTGCGGGACGAGCCGGTTGAGGTCGGAGACCACCTCGGTCTGGGAGTCGACGACCCAGCCGGCCGCCGCCAGCGCGAGGCCGATCAGGAGCACGCGGCCGGGGCGCAGGAGCGCCCGCCGCAGCGCGCCGGCGCCCAGGCGCTGCGCGGCGCCCGTCTCGAACAACCACAGCCCCCCCACGGCGGCGAGGATCAGCCCCGCGGTCCCCCACCAGCCCAGGCCGATCGCGAGCCCCGCGGCGAGCGCCAGCGCGATCCCCGCCCGCACGAGCCGCTTGCGCGCGCGGCCGGCGCCGAACGCGCTGAGCGCCCACCACGCCCGGTCGGCGCCGTCGGCCAGGATCTCCCCCGCGCCCCGCACGGAGTCCCCGACCGGGCCGTCGCGCAGGCGCCCGCCGGGCCGCGACGCGGCGACGAGCGCGGCGGTCCCGGCGCTGAGCGCGAGGAAGAACGCGAAGACGATGCCGACCACGAGCAGCAGGCCGAAGCCGCGGACCATCGGCACCGGCGACAGCAGCAGGACCAGGAACCCGACGATCGTCGCGAGCCCGGCGGTGGCGATGGTCGGGACGGCCAGTCGCGCCGCCTGCTGGGCGGCGCGCGGCGTGTCGGCGTCGTCCTCGGCCTCCTCGACGCGGGCCTGGTACTGGATCGCGTAGTCGACCCCGAGGCCGAGCAGCACCGGCAGGACCGCGATCGACGCCATGGTGAGCGGCGCGCCGGCGAGCGACATCAGGCCGAAGACGATCGCCACCGCGGCGAGCGCCACCGCGAGCGGCAGCAGCCGCGCCCGGCTGCGAAAGACGACGGCCAGCACGGCGGCCATCACCAGCAGCGCGACCAGCAGCAACCCGACGATCGAGCTGACCAGGGCGTCCGTGAGGTCCTCGGCGAGCACGGGGGCGCCCGTGACGAGGTAGCGCGGGCCGTCCTGGAGCGCGAACTCCTTCATCCGCACCGCCTCGCGGACGAGGCCGATGGCCTCGGCCCGCTGCTCCTCGCTGAGGTCGGGCTTGAGCCGCACCTGGATGATCGCCGAGCGCGAGTTCGGGAAGAGGTAGGCGAAGCGCGCCTTGGGGACCGTCGCGCCGCGCGAGGCGTCGAAGACGAGGGTCGAGACGAAGTCCGGGTCGTCGATGCGCGGGAGCTTGGTGCCGAGGCCGTAGCGCACCGACAGCTCGAGCAGCTCGCGGAGAAACGACTGCTGGGAGAGCTCGCGCGCCGCCCTGCCCAGCCGCTGCTGCTCGGCGCGCGATCTGCCCTGCTTGCGCGCGAGCGCCACCGCGGCGCGCTCGGCGCGCCGGGCGGTCTCCTGCTGCTGGGCGACGCGGGCCTGCAGCTGCTGCTGGATCTCGCCGACCGCCGCGTTGATGAAGGTGCCCGGCCCGTAGACGACCTGGACCGGCTTGGTCTTCGCGAAGCGGTCGCACGGCGAACCCGGCCCGCCGGGCGCCTCGCGGTCGGCCGGCTTGTTGCCGGCGATGCAGCCCTCCAGGCCGATCAGCCGGCCGAGGTTCTCCGTGAGGACGATCCGGTCGAGGTCGCCCTGGACGAGCACGGCGATCGAGTGGTCGCCGAAGCGCTCGCGGTAGCGCTCCGTCGCCTGGAAGGTGTCCGTGCCGCGACCGACGAGGGTGTCGGTCGCCGCGCTGGGCTCGAGGCGGAGGGCGAGGACCGTGCCGATCGCCGCAAGCAGCGCGACGGCGGCCAGCACCTGCCCCGGCCGGCGCGCCGCGCCGGCCACGATCCACTCGAACAACCGCTTCGCCGGCATGGGCCTAGGGTGCCCGCTTGACGTGCGGGTAGCGCGTGCGCTCGCCGCCGAAGTCGAAGCTCGGCTGCAGCGCGCAGGCGGGGGCGGCCGTCGACTGCTCGACGTCGGGGCCGGTGAACGCGAAGCGGCGGACGCGCTCGAGCAGCTCCTGCGGGATCTCGCGGGGGCCGTCGTCCTGGACGTCGGGCGCCTCGGGGGTGCCGGCGCCGCAGTTGCGGGCGTCGAAGACCGGGAGGCCCTGCGCGAGGCGGTCGAACGCGCCCGGGAGCTGGTAGGGGTTCGTGCGGTTGGCGCCGAGCCGCCGCGGATAGACCGCGAGGTTCTCCGGGTTCAGCGGGTTCGTGGTCCGCAGGTAGGTGGGCTCGGTCGCCGACGTCCTCGCCTGGATCGACGCCGTCACGTTGGCCAGGAAGGCGGCGAGCTCGCGGCGGTAGAGGCCGAGGAAGCCGAGGATCGGGTTGAGCTCGCGCAGCGCGGGGTCGGTCTGCTCGAGCAGCGGGCGCAGGTCGTCGAGGATCCGCCGCGCGGCCGGGAAGCCCGTCCGCGAGGCGGTGATCAGCGGCCCGAGCTCGGTGAAGAACCCGCGCAGGTCGGGGGCGACGTCGCGCAGCGCGGTGAGCGTCGGCGACAGCTCGCGGGCCGCGGGACGCAGCTGGGTGATCAGCGGGTCGGTGTCGCGCGCGAAGCGGGTGAGGCGGTCGACCGTCTGGCGCGACTCGCGCGAGAAGGCCGGCAGCGCGCGGAAGGTCTCCTGGAGCTCGCGGTCGCGCCGGGCGGTGGTCTGGAAGACCGTGTCGGCGTTGGAGATCAGGCCGCGCAGCTGGCCCTGGCGCTCCGTGAGCGCGCCGAACACCGCCGCCGTGTTGGAGACCGCGCCGCGCAGCGCGCCCTCCTGGCGATTGAGCACGTCGACGACGCGCGCGGCGTCCTCCGCGAACGGCCCGAGGTTTCCGAGCGCCTCGTTGAGGTCCTGGCCGCGCCCCTCGACCGCCTGTGCCTGGGTCTGCATCCAGCTGCGGAACGCGGCGCGGGTCCTGGGGTCGAAGGAGCGGTAGATCTCGTCGAGCTCGACGGTCTCCGAGACGCTCGTGACCGGCAGCCGCCCGTCCTCCGGGATCGCCGCGGCGGTCGGCGACCCGGGCGTGAGCTCGACGTAGGTCTCCCCCAGGAGCGTCTTCTGGCGCAGGGTCGCGCGGGCGTCGGCGCGCACGGGCGCGTAGCGCTCGTCGATCTCGATCTCGACCTCCGAGCGGCCCGTCGCGTTGTCGGGCTCGACCGTCTTGACCCGGCCGACCGGGACGCCCGAGATCCGGACGTCGGCCTCCTTGGCGAGCTGGGTCGCCTCGGCGAAGGAGGCCTTGACGCGGTAGCCCTCGGGCTTGAGCGGGATCGGGCCGCCGAAGGCCAGCCACAGGAACAGCAGCAGGCCGAAGCACGACAGCGCGAAGGCGGCCATCACGGCGATGCGGGCGGGGCTCGGGGCGGACTTCTGCATCTGAGGGGCCTCTAGCCCGTTCCCCCCGGCCTCGGCGTGGCCGACGGCGTCGGCGGCGCCGCCGGCGTGCGCCCGGGGCAGACCGAGCTCGTGCGGGGCGCGTTGAGCAGCCCGATCAGGGTGGCGAGCTGCGGGTTGGCCTGGGTGACCTGGTCGAGGATCGACAGCGAGGTGCAGCTGATCAGCACCACGCCGCGCCGGGTCGGGCCGTGGGCGTCCTGGGTCGCGAACAGGGTGGCGGTGAGGTGGTTGGCCCACGCGCCCCAGAACAGGAAGCCCTCCTCGTTGGGCCCCGGCGGGTTGAAGGTGAGGGTGTTGACCAGCGCGTTGAGCACCCGGAAGGAGCTCGTGAGGTCCGGCGTGGCCGCCGCGAGGTCGCGCATCGTCGGGCGCAGCTCGCGGACGAACGGCTGCGAGCTGCGGGTGAACGGGCGGATCTCGTCGCGGATGACCGGCGTGGTCTCGCGCAGGAACGGCCGGCTCTGGCGCAGCGAGGGCCCGAGCGCGCGGGCGGCCGGGCGAAGCGCGGAGAGCGCCGGGCCAGCGGCGTCGCCGAGCGCCTCGGCGCCCGTGAGCGCCTCCTGGGTGCTCTGTAGGGCGGTCGGCAGGCCGCGCAGCGTCGCGCGGAGGTTGGCCTCCTGGGCGGCCAGCGAGCCGAACACCGCGTTGGAGGCGTCGACGAACTGCGCGATCTCGTCGTCGGAGTCGCCCAGCTCCTCGGTCAGCAGCGAGAAGTTGTGGATGACGCGGCGGATGTTGGCCCGGCGGGTGGCGAGGCTCTCGTTGACCCGGCGCAGCAGCCGGCCCGTCGGCTCGAAGCGCTTGAGCGCGCGCCGGAAGGCGACGCCGTTGTCGCGAAGCCCCGCGCCGCCGCCGCCGAGCAGCAGGCGCAGGTAGTCGCGCGTGTCGGCGTCGAGCGACGCGAGGATCTCGTCGAGGTTGACGTCGGGGAGCGTCTCGGAGATCGGGATGCGGCCGTTCTCGGGCAGCGCCCCGGCGGCGCGGCTGCCCGGCGTGAGCTCGACCACCATGTCGCGCAGCCCGGTCTTCGGGCGCAGCAGGGCGTTGGCGTCGCGGTAGACGCGGCCGTCGTACTCCTCGTCGAGCCGCATGGTGATGATCGCCTGGCCCTCCTCGAGCCGGACGCGCGAGAGCTCGCCGACCTGGACGCCCGCGATCTGGACGGTCTGCCCCTGCCCCGGCGTGACCGCCTGGGCGGTCGAGAACGCGCCGGTGATCGTGTAGAAGTCCTTGCCGATCACCGGCACCCAGCCCGGCAGCGTCAGCCGCTGGTTGGCGAGGATGTAGCCGCTCACGCCGATCGCGACGATCATCAGCGCGAGGATCGCCGCAAAGTCGTGCAGGTGCTTGCCGATCGCGCGCCTCATGGCCTGCCCGCCTTCCGGGCCGCGGTGCCCGTGCCGGGCACGCCGGCCGCGACGGTGCGGTCGGGGTTGCCGCGGGCGGCGGCCGGCCCGTTGAGGTCCGGGCGCTGGTTGCGGTGGCAGGTCGCGTCCGGCCGGTAGGGCGGGCGCTTGCCGGGGTAGCGCGGGCGGGTGCCCTGCGGTGGCACGGCGGCGTTGCCGTAGACCGTCCTGTTGCCCGTGCCGAGCGCGATGGTGTTCGCCCCGCCGCCCGACTGGAAGCGGACCATCTGCCCGTTGCCGTCGAAGTTCTGGCTCTCGCCGGCCAGCCCGACCAGCGCGTAGAAGAACTCCTTGTAGTTCTCGACGCCGGAGGCGAACTCGTCGCGGATCGGGACGTCGCCCGTCGGCAGCAGGACCTCGTTGGCGCAGCGGGCGAGCAGGTCGATCTGCGGCAGCAGCCGCAGCGACGTGTCCGTCACGCGGGCGAGGTCGCGGGTCGCGGGCGAGAGCTCGTCGAGCAGCCCGCCGAGCTCCGGCCGCGAGACGAGGCGGCGCGTCTGGGCGATCCACGGCAGGGCCGCGGCGATCGTCGCGGGGGTCTCGCGGACCCCGGGCAGGATCTCGCGGGCGAAGGCACGGGTGGGCGGGAAGGCGGCGTTGAGCGAGTCCAGCGCGCCGTCGGCGGCCTCGAGCGTCGGGGCGAGCTGCCGGACGGAGGCCGAGAGGTCGCCGCTCTCCGAGGCGAAGGCCGACATCGTCGTGTTGAAGCTCGAGACGAGGTCCTGGAGCCGGGCCTCGTTGCGGGCGAGCCCCTCCGCCGCGCGAGCCGTCCCCTTCAGCAGCCGTTGGAGGTCGGCGTCGGGCTGCGCGCCGAGCAGCGCCTCGGAGACCTGGGCGGTCGAGCGCAGCGCCGGCCCGCCGTCGTCGGCGGCGTCGTTGAGCGACTCGGCGCCCGTCTCGCCGCGGGTGATCGGGTCGACGCCGGCGTCCTCCGCGGGCGTCGGCTCGCGGTTGAGCGCGGTGCCCAGGCCGTCGAGGAGGTCGCGCAGGTCCTCGCGCGAGTCCTCCTGGAGCGCGGTGAGCACCTGGTCGAGCTGCACCGGCGTGGCCGTCTGGGTCACCTTGATCGTGTCGCCGTCGTCGAGGGTCGGCGAGCCGGGCGTCCCGGGGCGCAGGTCGACGAAGAAGTTGCCCTCCAGGAAGATGCGCGGCCGGATCTTCGCCGTCGCGTCCTCGTGGATCGGCAGCCCCTGGTCGTCGATCTTGAGCACGAGGACCGCCGCGTCCGTGCCCTCCTGGGCCTCGACGCGCTGGACCTTGCCGACGTTGACGCCCGCGATGCGTACGGGCGAGTTGGCCCGGATCGACGTCGCGGACTCGAACACCGCGCGGACCTCGAACCCGCGCGTGAACGGGATGTCCTTGGTGAAGCCGAGGTAGGTCCCGATCACGATGACCACGAGGGCGATCAGCCCCGCGGTCAGGGTGCTCGGCCCGCGGCTGGCCACGCGGCGTCCGGAGGCGCCGGCCATCAGGGGGTCGCCTCCGTGGAGCCGAGCTGGGTGCCGGGGACGTTGCCGATGACCGTCTTGCCGGCGGCGTAGACCTCGTTGCCCGCCTCGCACTCCTTCGGCTGGCCCGGCGCGGCGGTGTTCGGGTACGGGTTGGAGTGCAGGTGGTTGCCGACGGCGGGGCCGTTGGCGGGCGCCGAGGAGGGCCCGCCCTCGTTGTTGGGCCCAGGCGGGGCGGCGACGATGATGAAGCGCTGCCAGCGGCCGTTGGCGTCGCCCTCGGAGAGGTGCGAGGCGGCGTTGCGCAGCAGCAGCGCGAGGTAGTTGCAGCGGGTCTGCGCGGGGGCGACGAACTCGAGCGTCGGGCGCAGGGTGGTCATCGTCTGGGTCAGGCGCCGGATGCCGCGCGGCACGAGCGGGTCGTTGGCGAAGGCGCGCAGCGTCGTGAACACGGGCTCGAGCCGCCGGTTGAGCGCGACGGCGCGCCGCAGCGACGGCGTGCCGGCCCGCAGGGCGCCGGCGAGGTCGGGCGCCGCCTGGCGCAGGGCGCGCGCGCCGGGCCGCAGCTCGCCGAAGAAGGCCGCGGTGTTGCGCAGGAACGGCCGCTGCTCGGGCAGGCCGCGGATCGCCGTGTCGAGCGCGGGCCGCCCCTCGCTGATCGACTCCTGGATCTGCGGGGTGACCTCGGCGAGCGCGGCGAAGGTGCGCTCGAGGCCCCGGAACAGCTCGGCCTGCTGGGCGGCGACGGGCGCGACCTCGCCGGCCGCGCGGCCGAGCGCGCGCACGAAGCCGCGGAGGTTCGTCTCCGGCGCGGAGAGGCTCTGCGCGACGGGGACGATGTCGCGCAGGAGCGGGCGGAACTCGCCGATCGCCTGGTTGATCGACCCGCCGCGGCCCGCGAACGCCGTGCCGAAGCCGTCGAGGTTGCGCTGCATCGCCCGGCGCGTCGGGTCGTCGAAGGTGTTGAGGAACTCGTCGAGCTCCACGGGCTGCGGCGTCGAGGCGGCGAGCGGGACCGTGTCGCCGTCGGCGAAGCCCTCGCGCGAGCGCCCCCGCGCGATCTCGACGTACTTGAGGCCGAGCGCCGAGCGCGGACGGATCATCACGCGCGAGTCCCTGGGCAGCGGACGGGCGGAGGCGTCGAGCTTGAGCGTGAGCCGGGCGACGCTCGTCCCGTCGGCGCGGCGGCGGACGCCGAGGCGGTCGACGACGCCGACGCGGGCGCCGCCGATGCGGACCTCGTTGCCGCGCACGAGCGCGGCGGCGCTCGGGGCGTCGACCGCGAGCCGGTAGGTCGGCACGAAGGGCAGGCCCTGGTTGGCGTTGTAGGCCAACAAGACCGCGACGATGACCACCAGCGTGGTCGCCGCGCCGATGAGCGTCGGGTTGCCCGCGACCCCGCTGCCGGAGGAGAACCTCACCGGCCGCTCCCCTCGAAGAGGTAGTCGAGCACCGCGGACTCGGCCGGGTCGGGCCTGGCCTCGCGGGGAGCGGGCGTGGGGCCGGGCGCCGGCGTGGCCGTCGCGGTGGCCTTGGCGCTCGCCGCGGCGGCCACCTCGGCCTCCTCGTTCTCCGGCGGGCGGAACTTCGCCAGGCAGCCGGGGATCGGCGCGGTCGTGTAGCCCGAGCAGGTGTTGACCAGCAGCGCCGCGCGCAGGTAGTGGCCGAACTCGTCGAAGCCGTTGATGGACCCGGCCCCGTAGAAGAAGAAGTCCATCAGCCGCTCGATGCCGCGGTTCTGCTGGAAGGACTCGAGGACCGCCGAGAGCTGGGTGCCGACCGGGCGGGTCGTGCGGGCGAGCGCCCGCAGGTCGCCGACCACCGGCCGCGCGTCCTCGAGCGCCGGCATGCCGACCTGCGCGGCGTCGCCGAGGGTCTGCAGCGCGCGCGTGCCCGCCTGCGAGAACGGCCCGAGCTCGGAGATCACCTGGTTGACCTGCGGCGCGCGGGCGCCGAGGTCGGCGAAGACCGGCGCCGCCTGGTTCGAGAGCTCCTGGAGCCGCGCCATCGTCGGCGTGAGCTCGGCCAGGAAGCGCGGGAGGCGCTCGATGTCGGCCTCGAGGTCCTCGCGCCGCTCGGCGGTCGCCTGGGCGACCTCCGTCGAGCGCTCGATGAAGCCGGTGACGCGCTCGCGGTCGCGCGCGAGCGGCGCGAGCGCCTCGTCGGACTCCTCGGCGAGCCGCGTCAGCGTCTCGTTCTGGTCGGCGAGGACGGCGAGCACCTCGTCGATCTCGCGCAGCGCCGGGTCGGCGCGCCGGATCACCTCGCGCAGGTCCGAGCCGCGGCCGGCCAGCCCGGTGCCGAGCTCGTTGAGGATGATCGAGAACCGCTGCCGGTAGGGCAGGCGCATGACGTTGTTGATCAGGTCGAGGTCGACCGAGCCGCGGGTCTGGGCGACGGGGAGCAGCCGCTGACCCTTGTCCGCGCCGCGCTCGATGCGCTTCAGCGGCGGCGGCGCCGGCGTCCCGACGGCCCGCTTGCGGGTGAGCGAGCACTCGACGAACCGCTCGCCGATCAGAGACTGCGGACGGATCTGGCAGGTCGCGTCGGAGCGGAAGTCCTGAAAGCCGGGATCCTCGATGCGCAGGACGATCGCCGCCTTGTCCTCCGGCGTGACGTCGAGCGACTCGACCGTGCCGACCTTGACCCCGGCGACCTTGACGTCCTCGCCGGCGATGACGAACCCCGCGTTGTCGAAGATCGCGCGCACGAAGTAGGGCTCGCCGCCCTGCGAGCCGGCGCCCATGCCCAGCACGGCGAACGCCGCGGTGGCGGCCAGGACGGCGAGGATGCCCGCGAGCCGCCTCATCAGGGCCCCGGGGGCACGATGCCCGGGTCGCAGTCGGTCGCCGGCTCGCGGTAGGGCGCCGAGCCGTCCTGGGGCGGCTGGATCGCCGAGCCCGGGCAGCGCTTGATGCCGGTGTAGCGCAGGCGGCGGAAGCGCTCGGCCGGCGGGATCGCCTCGAGCTCGCCGCCCGACTCGTCGTCGCTGAACGCGAAGGCGTTGAAGATCGGCTGAACGCGCGCGTAGTGGCCGTTGGCGTCGTAGGCGGCGGTGCTCTGGCCGAGGCCGCGCAGGACACCGACGAGCTCCGGCGTGTAGGGCCGGCCGAACTCGAGCACGGGCTGGGTCTCGCGCAGCGCCTCTCGGGAGTTCGAGAACGCGGGCGTCGCCACCCGCTGGAGGCCGGGCAGCGCGCGCGTCGCCTCGAGCAGGTCGTTGCCGGGACCTGCGCGCCGCAGGAGCGAGCGCAGGTCGGCGATCGTCGGGCGCGCCTCGCGCACGAGCGGGCCGAGCTCGCGCAGGAAGGGCGCCAGCCGGCGGGTCGCCGGCTTGGACTCCTCGACGAGCCGGTCGAGGTCGTCGAGCGTCGAGCGGAGGTTGACGAAGGTGGTGTTGGCCTTGCGCAGCGTCCCGGGCAGCCGGCCCAGCGCGGCCTCGAGCGCCGCGCTCTGCTGCGCCACCGCGGCGGCCGTGGCGTTCGAGCTCGAGACGAGCCCCGTGAGCTCCTCCCGGCGGTCGGCCAGCGCGGTCATCGCCCGCGAGGAGGAGACGAGGAAGCGGGTCAGCGCGCCCTCGTCGGAGCCGAGCTCGGAGAGCAGGCGCCGCGAGCTCGAGAGGGCGGGGTTGAAGTAGCGCGCTGCCTCGTTGGCCTGACGGCCCTTGCCCTCATACTGGGTGGCGAAGCCCTGGATGACGTCCTGGAGGTCGCGGCGGGTGTCGCGGTCGAAGGTGTTGAACAGCTGGTCGAGATCGACCGGCGTGGTCGTCGCCTCCGTCGCCAGCCTGCCGCCGTCCTCGATCTCGGGCTCGGAGTCGGGGCCGGGGACGAGCGCGACATAGCGGTTGGCGACGCCCGACAGCGACGTCTGGCGGATCACCGCGCGCGTCCCGCGGTGCAGCGGCGCGTAGGGCTCGGAGACCTCGACCACGACCTTGGCCTGGTTGGTGCTCGTGAGCTCGATCTCGCGCACGGAGCCGATCCGCCGGCCGCCGACCTGGACGTCGTTGTCGGGGACGAGCTGGCCCGCGTTCTGGAAGTAGAGGGCGTACTCGTGGCCGCGCTCGCCGCCGAGGATGTAGGTGGCGAGCAGCCCGGCCGCGAGCAGCAGCGCGCCGAGGGCGCCCACGCGAGCGGGCGTCAAGCGGCCTCCCCTCTCCAGGGCCCGAGCACGGCGGGGCGGGACGACATCAGCGGGCTACCTGCAAGGACTCTCCAGC
>JAUJME010000239.1 GCA_030447005.1 Solirubrobacteraceae bacterium
GGATGTGGCTGATCACGCTGGTGATCAACTTCGCCGGGCTCTTCCTGTTCGCCGCGCTGTTCGCCGTGAAGGGAGTCCTCGAGCCGGCGACGCTCGACGCGGCGGGCAAGCTGGCCGACACCCTGGGCGAGCGCGAGAACCTCCCGGCGCTCCTGAGCGCGATCGCCGCCGGCACGATCATGACCCTCTTCACCTGGGTGGCGGCCGCCGCCGAGGGCGCCGTCGGGCGGATCGTCGCCTCGCTGATCGTCGGCTTCCTGCTCGCCGCCCCCTCCCTCAACCACGCGGTGGTCGGCTTCGGCGAGATGGCGTTCGGCCTCCTGGCGGGCACCGCGGAGATCGGGTGGGGCGACTTCGCGCGCAACACGGCGATCGCGATCGCCGGCAACTTCATCGGCGGCGTGGGCCTGGTGTTCACCACCCGGCTCGCGCAGGTCCGCGGCGAGCCCGGCAGCGAGTCGGGATCGCCCGCCTCGTCCGGCTGATCCGGCCCGGACCTGCACCAACACTGCAACGGTGCGTGCGGGGCGTCGGGCGGCGGGCGTAGCGTGGGGGCCCGTGCTCCGCCGCCCCGCCCTCGTGCTGCTCGCCCTCGGGCTCGCCGGCTGCCTGCCGGGCGGCGAGGGCGGCGGCGAGGACGACGGCACCGGCCGCGTGGTGCGCGTGGTCGACGGCGACACGATCCACGTCGAGCTCGGCGGGGTGCGGGAGAAGGTCCGCTACATCGGCGTCGACACGCCCGAGACGCGCAAGCCCGGCACCCCGGTCGAGTGCTTCGGCAAGCGCGCGAGCGCCGCCAACGCACGGCTGGTGGCGGGCGAGCGCGTCCGCCTCGTCCGCGACGCCGAGCCGCGCGACCGCTACGGGCGCCTGCTGGCCTACGTCTACCGGACCCGCGACGGCCTGTTCGTCAACGCCGAGCTCGTCCGGGGCGGCTTCGCCCAGCCGCTCACCATCCCGCCGAACGTCGCCCACGCGGCCGAGTTCACCGCGCTCGCGCGCGAGGCGCGCGAGGCCGGCCGCGGGCTGTGGGCGGCGTGCTAGCTCCTCACCCCGAACAGCGCAGCCCTGAGCGGCCGGCTGGCGCGCCCGATCCGGTACTGCGCGACGTAGAACCGGCGGAGCCCCGACCGCGTCCGGCGACCGTGCGCAAGCGCCGCCCACCGCGCGGCCGTGCGCGCACGGAACGCCGACATGTCGGCGTCGTCCGGCGCGCAGCGCTGCTCGACGAACGAGCGGAGCTCGGCCTCGGCGGCGCCAGGGTCGCCGAGGTGGGCGAGCAGCAGTCCGAGGTTCTTCTGCGCATGCTGCCGCGTCACCCCCCTACCGCGGTCCCGCGCGACCTCGAAGCAGGACCGGGCCCCCGGCAGATCTCCGCGCAGCTTGTCGAGCAGGTTGCCGAGGCGCAGCGCAGCCCAGGACGCGATCTCGTCATCCTCGGAGGACATCGCCGCGCGATATGCCGCCTCCTCGTCCTGACTACGGCCGCGGCGGCCGGAGATCAGCAGCCCCACGTGCAGCCACGCGTCGGTGTAGCCGCCGGCGATCGCGCGCCGATACGCGGCCTCGGCCTCCGCCGGCCGCCGTCCCCGACGGTGCAGGTCGGCGGCGAACTCCATCCAGTCGTAGGCGTCCGGGTCGGGAACGGTCTGAGGGTTCGCCACCATGGAGATGGCGCGATCCTAGGCCAGGCCTGCCCGCTCAGCGGCACACGACCAGGACGGCCCGGCGGGTCAGGCCGCCGCGTCGAGCGCCTGGTTGACCAGGGCGTCGGCGTCGGCGTTCTGCGCGCGCGGGACGGAGCGGACGGTCCAGGCGTCGAAGGCGCCGAGCGCCGCCAGCGCCTCGGCGTGCAGCGGCTTCATGTCGGGGTGCTTGACCTTGTAGCGGCCGTTGACCTGGTGGGCGACGAGCTCGGAGTCGTTGACGACGTCGACCTCCGTCGCGCCCAGCGCGCGGGCGCGCTCGAGCCCGAGCAGGAGGCCGCGGTACTCCGCGACGTTGTTCGTGGTCACGCCGAGGGTGGCGTGCGCCTCGTCGAGCACCTCGCCGCCGGGACCGCTGACCACCGCAGCAGCGGCCGCCGGCCCGGGGTTGCCCCGGGAGCCGCCGTCCACGTGGACGGTCACCCGCAGGGAGCTACTCCGCGCCGGACTCGATGGGCGGGAACTCGCCCGCCACGCGCGCGCGCCGGCGGTCGCGCACCTCGCGCTGGCCGCCGCCGGTGGAGCCGGGCTCGCGGCGCTCGGTCTTGCGCCGGTCGACGATCACCGTGACGTTGGGATCGTCGTCGTAGTAGCTGGCGAGCTTCTCGTAGAGCTCGTCGGCCATGACCTCGGGAACGACGCAGTAGATCATCTCGGCGCGGATGCTAGCGGCTGGCCGCTGGACCGTTCATCGCCCATTCGTCCAGTTCCCGAGGTCAGGCGGCGAGGACGAGCGCGCCCCGATCGTCGGCCGCGGCGTTGACGAGCGCGTGCTCGTCGGAGGTCAGCTCGGCGAGCTCGGCGCCGTGGCCGGCGCGCAGGACGCCGCCCGCCTCGTCGGAGAGGTCGATCTCGAAGCGGTACCACGAGAGCTCCCACATCACGGTGATGCCGACCACGCTCGGGCGGTCGGGCAGCGGGCGCACGGAGACGGCCGGCGGCCCCAGCGAGCGCGCGACCCCGCCCACCGTGCGGACGTGCTCGGAGTCGTTGAAGACCTCGAGCGCCCGCACCATCTTGAGCTCCGCGTTGGTCGGCACGGCGCGCACGTGGCGCGGCTCGCGCGGGCCCTCGGGCTCGGCCGCCCGCCCGTTGGACGCCTCGTCGGCGTCGCGCTCGCGCTCCCGGTCGCGGTCGCGGTCCCGCTCGCGGACGGTGACGCGCCGGCGCCGCGGTGCCAGCGGCGGGGCGGAGTCGGCCGCCACCACGGGGTGCTCGCCGGCGGCCAGCTCGGCGGCCAGCGCCGGGTCGAGCTCCTGCGGCTCGACGACCTCCGGGCTCGCCGCCGCGGGCCGCTCCTTGGGGCCGAACAGCCGCCCGATCAGCGAGCGGCCGCGGCCGTCGAGGCCCGCGCCGCGGACCCCCAGCTCGTCGCCGCCGGCCTCGCGGATCCACCCCTCGTGGGCCGCCCGGGAGGTGCACAGCTCGCAGACGTGGCGGCGCTGACCGCCCGTCAGGAACGGGACGGGCTCCTCGCCGCGCAGCAGCGTGCGGCCGCAGACGTCGCAGGCGACGTCGGACTGGTTCGTGCGGATGTCGCGCATGCGGGCCACGAGGGGCGAAGATAGCAACGGCCCTCCCGCCCTCCCGTGGCCTGCAACGCACCGCCCGGCGGTGCTACGCCTTGACCGCCTCCTCGCTTGCGGCGGCCGCCGAGACCACCTTGGCGGCGAGGTGGGCGGGCACCTCCTCGTAGCGCACGAACTCCATCGTGAACTCGCCCTGGCCGCCGGTGATCGAGCGGAGATCCGGTGCGTAGGAGAGCATCTCGGCCATCGGCACCTCGGCGGTGACCTCGGTCATCCCGCCCACCACGTCGGTCCCCATCGGCCGCCCGCGGCGGGAGGAGAGATCCCCCATGACGTCGCCCACGGAGCCCTCGGGCACCGAGGCGGTGACGAGCATGATCGGCTCGAGCAGGACGGGCTGGGCGGCCGCCATCGCCTCGCGCATCGCGAGCGAGCCGGCGAGCTTGAAGGCCATCTC
>JAUJME010000029.1:0-8318 GCA_030447005.1 Solirubrobacteraceae bacterium
CCGACCGGCGGTGTAGAGGGCCGCGTAGCGCGGGATGTCGCGCTCGGGCCGGGTGCCGCCGCCGTGAGAGCCGCGCAGCACCTTGCCGAAGTGCAGCGGCAGCGTGTAGAGGCTCGGCAGGTCGTCGGCCGGCGGGACGCCGACCAGGATCGTGCGCCCCTGCGCGGCGGTCAGCCCGTAGGCGAGCTCGATGACGCGGGGCCGCCCCGTGTTGTCGACCACGACGTCCGCCCCCGCCGCGCCGAGCAGCGCGCGGGCCTCCGTCCCCACGTCGGCCGTCGCCGCGTTCAGGGCATGGGTCGCGCCCAGCTGCCGGGCGAGGTCGAGCTTGGCGTCGTGGAGGTCGACCGCCACGATCGGGTGCGCACCGGAGAGCGCCGCGGCCTGGATCACGCTCAGGCCGATGCCGCCCGCGCCCATTACGAGGAGGGACTCGCCGAGCTGGAGGCCGGCGTCGTTGGTGATCACGCCGGCGCCGGTCGTGACCGCGCAGCCGAAGAGGGCGGCGATGTCGAGCGGGACGCCCTCCGGCAGGCGCGTGACGCGGTTCTCCGACACCACGGCCTCATCGTTGAAGGTGGTCACCCAGCCGGCGTTGACCGTCTCCCCGCCCCACTCGTACGAGGGGGTGGGGGCCTCCACGCCGGTGCCCCGCATCCAGTGCAGGACGACCCGATCGCCCGGCGCCACGGTGGTCACGCCCTCGCCCGCGTCGAGCACCGTCCCGGAGCCCTCGTGGCCGAGCAGATGCGGCAACCAGCGGTCCGGGCCCTTGACCCCGTCGATCTCGCCGAGCTGCGAGCCGCAGATGCCCGTGTAGTGCACGCGCACGCGCACCTGCCCGAACCGCAGGGCGGAGGGCGGCTCGATGTCCGCCAGCTCGAGGGGCCGGCGCTGGGCGGTGAGGATGGCGGCGCGCATGGGCTGCCCGGCTCGGCGGGCGGCGAGTATGGCACACCGCCGGAGGCGCTCAGCCGCCCCCCGGGTGTGGAAGGGCGCGACGGTATCGTGGCGCCGCGATGAGCCGGCGTGCCGTGTTCCTCGACCGCGACGGCGTGCTGATCCGCGACGTGTCGCTGCTCGTCGACCCGCGCGACGTCGAGGTCCTCGACGGGGTGCCCGAGGCGCTCGGCGGGCTCCGCGCGGCAGGGTTCGCGCTGGTCGTCGTCACCAACCAGGCGGTCGTCGCGCGCGGGTTGGCCACCCTGGACGGCGTCGCGCGCGTCAACGCGGAGGTCGCGCGGCAGATCGCCGCCGCCGGTGGTCCCGCCCTCGACGGCGTCTACGTCTGCCCGCACCACCCCCACGCCGACGTGGCCGAGTACCGCACGGCGTGCGAGTGCCGCAAGCCGCGGCCGGGGATGCTGCACCGGGCGGCGGCCGAGCACGACCTCGACCTCGCGGCCAGCTTCCTGGTGGGCGACCGGATGACCGACATAAGGGCGGGTGCGGCGGCGGGATGCCGCACCGTCCTCGTGCGCACGGGCCGCCATGCGGACGCGCCGATCGTCACGCTCGACGCGCCGGACCCCGACCTGCAGCCCGACCACACGTGTGAGGGTCTCGGGGACGCGCGGCGGTGGATCGAGGGGGTGGCGTGATGCGCGCCCTGGTGCTGAGCGCCGGCTACGGCACGCGGCTCGGGGAGCTGACCCGCGAGGTGCCGAAGCCGATGCTCGAGGCCGGCGGCCGGCCCCTGCTCGAGCTCATCCTGCGCCACCTGCGCCGCCAGGGCGTCACGGAGGTGGCCGTCAACCTCCACTTCCGGCCCGAGGTCATCCGCGAGCACTTCGGCGACGGCTCGGCTCTCGGCCTGCGGATCCACTGGTCCTACGAGGCCGAGCTCCAGGGCACCGCCGGCGGGGCGCGCGAGGTCGCCGGCTTCCTCGGCGCCACGCCGGAGTTCCTCGTCCACTACGGCGACGTCGTGACGACGCAGGACCTTCGCGCGATGCTGGCGTTCCACCGCGAGCGCGGGGCGCGAGCGACGATGCTCGTCCACCGCAGAGAGCGGTCCAACAGCGTGGCGGTCGTGGCGCCCGACGGGCGGGTCGAGCGCTTCCTCGAGCGGCCGACGGAGGCCGAGCGCGCCGGCGTCGAGTCGCCGTGGGTGTTCTCGGGCATCTGCATCTGCTCCCGCGACGTCCTCGGGTCCATCCCGCCCGAGGGGCCCTCCGACCTGCCCCGCGACATCTTCCCCGGCCTGGTGGCCGAGGGCGGGCTCTACGCCTTCGAGCTCGGCGGGTTCCGCTGCGCGGTCGACTCCGAGGAGCGGCTCGAGACGGTCCGCGAGGCGTGCGCCTCGGGAGTGCTCGACACCGGCGATCCGTCCAGCAGCTCCTCGTAGAGCCCCGCGATCCGCTCGAGCAGCCGCGGCACCCGATAGCGCTCGCCGATGTGCTCGCGCGCCCGCGACCCGAGCGCGCGCCGCCGCTCGGGGTCGCCCGCGAGCGCGGCGATCGCCTCCGCGAAGCCGGCGACGTCGTCCGGCTCGACCAGGACCCCCGTGTCGCGGGCGACGACGTCGGCGACCCCGCCGACCCGCGTCGCGATCATCGGCCGTGCGCCCGCGCCGGCCTCGATCAGCGAGACCGGCGTCCCCTCGTTGTCGGAGGTGAGGACCGCGATGTCGGTTGCGGCGACGATGTCGGCCAGGTCGCGGCGGTATCCGAGGAAGCGGACGCGGTCGGCGATGGGCAGCCGGCCGGCCCGGGCCTCGAGGGCGGCGCGCTCCTCGCCGTCGCCCACGACCGCGAGGATGACGGGGGCGCCCGCCCGCCGGGCGGCCGCCACCGCGTCGAGGAGCCGGTCGACCCGCTTGATGGGCACGAGCCGCCCCACGAACGTGAGCAGAACGTCGCCGGGCTCGAGGCCGAGCTCCTCGCGCACGGGTCCGCGCGGCTCCGGCGCGAGCTCCAGGAAGCGCTCCAGGCGGAGGCCGAGCGGCACCACCGCGAACCGCTCCGGCGGCGCGACGCGGAGGCGGACGAGGTCGTCGACGGTGGCCTGGCTCACGCCGACGAGGCGGTCGCTGACCCGCGCGAGGCCGCGCTCGAGCCCGCGGTAGAACCCGGACTTCGCGCGGCCGAAGTAGCCCTCGAGCACGTGGCCGTGGTAGGTGTGGACGATGACGGGCCGGGGCCGGACGCCGAGGGCGGCCAGCCGGCCGAGCATCCCCGCCTTGGCGGTGTGGGTGTGGACGACGTCGGGCCGGTAGGTGCGGGCGATCCGCACCAGCGACACGAGGGCGCGGAGGTCGGCGAGCGGCCGCAGCTCGGGGCCGAGCGTGCGCACGTGGCGGCGGCGGACGCCCAGGTCGTCGGCCATGTCGGCGAGCGACGCCTCCCCCGGGCCGACGTCGCCGGTGACCAGGAGCGTCTCGAAGCGCCCGGGGTCCAGGAGGCCGCTCAGCAGGCTCACGTGGTACGCCGGGCCGCCCGCGTTCATGCGGGCGATCACCCGCAGCACGCGCACCCGCCTCCCGCCTTGCGCTCCAGGGGCCTGCGCTACTGTCGGCCCATGGCGGAAGCCACGATGTCGTCTCAGACCGGTGTCTCCTCGTCCGTCGGCTCGGCCGCCCCACTGCTCGAGCTGGTGCGCTGCCTCGAGTGTAGGTCCTCGGTCCTGGCCGAGCCGGGCGCCGGGGTCCGGTGCTCGGGCTGTGGCACCCGCCACCCCGTCCGCGGCGGCACGCTGCGAGCCCTCCGCGGTGCGCAGGACGGCGATCCGGGCGAGCGGGCGGTCAAGCAGCAGACGGCCGAGAGCTTCGCCTACGAATGGGAGCGCTTCGGCGCGCTGCGGGCGGAATGGGCGAAGAACTTCCGCGACTACCTGCGCCCGCTGGGCGAGGACTGGTTCGCGGGCAAGCGGGTCCTCGACGTCGGCACGGGCTCCGGCCGCCACAGCGCGCGGGCGGCCGAGCTCGGGGCCCACGTGGTCGCGGTCGACCTCGGCGACTCCATCGACGTCGCCCGCGCGAACCTGCCGGAGGACGTCCTCACCGTCCAGGCCGACGCGGAGGACCTCCCGCTGGCCGAGGGGGCGTTCGACCTCGTGATGTCGATCGGCGTCCTGCACCATCTGCCCGACACGGAGCGCGCGCTGCGGTCGCTGGTGAAGTACGTGCGCCCGGGCGGCCACCTGCATGTCTACCTGTATTGGTGGCCCGAGACGGGCTGGCACCGGCCGGTGCTCCGCGGCGTCGAGCGCCTCCGGCGCGTCACCGTCCGCCTGCCGCATCCCATGCTGCACGCCCTCTGCTATCCACTCGCGGCGGCCCTGTTCGCCGGCGCGGTGATGCCCTACCGCCATCTTCGCAACCGGCCGAAGGGCCGGCCGCTCGTCGAGCGGCTCCCGCTCAAGACGTACGCCGACTATCCCTTCGGCGTCTGCGTCAACGACCAGTTCGACCGCCTCTCGGCGCCGCTCGAGCGGCGATTCGAGGCAGCCGAGGTGCGGGAGATGCTCGAGCGGGCCGGGCTGGCCGGCGTCCAGGTCCTCCCGAACCACGGGTGGCTCGGCCACGGCACCCGGCCCGAGGGCCCGTGAGGCGGCAGGGCCCGCCGCGCGTCCTCCAGGTCCTGACCTGCGACGGCGTGGGGGGGACCGAGTTCATGGTGGCGACCCTCGTCGAGCGCGCCGAGCCGGCGGCGGTCGACATGGACGTCGTCACGCTCGACGCCCGCGGGCCGATCGCAGAGCGCCTCGCGCGCGCGGGGGTCCGGGTGCGCTGCCTGGGCGGCTCGGGCCTCGCGCTGGCCTTTGCCCGGCTGGCCAGGATCCTCGCCCGCGAGCGCTACGACGTGGTCAACGCCTACGGCTTCAAGTCGACGGCCGTCGCCCGCGGGCTCACGAAGCTGCTGTCGCCGGGGACCGCCTTCGTGAGCGGCGTGCGGGGGCTCCACGTCTCCGAGCTCGAGCACCTCGACGGGCCCAAGTCGCGGGTCGTGCTGCGGCTCGAGCGGCTCGGCTCGCCGCTCGTCGACGTCTACGACGCCAACTCCAAGGGCGCGCTCGAGCTCCTCGCCGCCCAGGGCGTCCCCCGTGCCAAGCTCCACTACATCCCGAACGGGATCGACGCCGACGCGTGGACGCGCGAGGCCGACCGGCCGGCGGCGGTGCCCACCGTCCTCTGCATCGCCCGGTTCGTCGCGCGCAAGCGCCACGGCGACCTCGTCCGGGCGGCCGCCGAGCTCCACCGCGGCGGCGTGGCGTTCAGGCTGGTACTGGCGGGCGACGGCCCGCTGCTCGAGCCGACCCGCGCGCTGGTGGCAGAGCTCGGGCTCGAGGGCCAGGTCGACCTCCCGGGCCGCGCGGAGCGCGACGCGGTGCGCCGGCTGCTCGCCGAGGCCGACGTCTTCTGCCTGCCCTCGCTCTGGGAGGGCATGGCCGGGAGCGTCATGGAGGCGATGGCCGCGAGCCTGCCCGTCGTGGGCACCGACGTCAACGGGATCGCCGACCTGGTCGTGGACGGCGTCACGGGCCGACTGGTGGCGCCCGAGTCGCCGGCCGCAATCGCCGCCGCCCTCGCCGAGCTGCTGGTCTCCTCCGAGCTGCGGGAGCGGTTCGGACAGGCCGGGCGGCGCCGCATCATCGAGGAGTTCAGCGTCGAGGAGATGGTCCGCGCCAAGCAGGACCTCTACCGGCTGGTGGCCCGGGCGGGGGTGGCCTAGCCGTGTGCGGGATCTGCGGATGGGTGGCGCCGGCGGGCGCCCAGGTCGACCCCGAGGCCGGCCGGCGGATGAACGAGGCCCTCCTGCATCGAGGACCGGACGGCGAGGGCGAGGTCCTGCTGGAGGGGCGCCCGGGCGGCCCGCAGGCCTGGATCGGCCACCGGCGCCTGAGCATCATCGACCTCTCGACCCGCGCGAGCCAGCCCATGCTCAGCCGCGACGGCTCGATCGCGCTCACCTACAACGGCGAGATCTACAACTTCCGCGAGTTGCGCCGCGAGCTCGAGACGATGGGCGCGTCGTTCGAGTCCGACGGGGACACGGAGGTGGTCCTGCGGGCCTACGAGGCCTGGGGCGACGAGTGCGTGCGCCGGATCGACGGCATGTTCGCCCTCGCCGTCTGGGATGGCCGGGAGGACCGGCTCCTGCTGGCGCGCGACCGCACCGGCAAGAAGCCGCTCTTCTACGCCGCCGACGGCGACCGCATCGCGTTCGGCTCCGAACTCAAGGCCGTGCTGGCCTGCCCGTGGGTGCCCCGGCGGCCGGACTTCTCCCGTCTCGGCGAGTTCCTGACGTTCGGCTACGTCCCCCACCCCGCGACGTTCTACGAGGGCATCGAGCAGGTGCCGCCGGCGGGGATCGTGGTCTTCGACCGCAACGGGCTGCATCCCACGCGCGAGTACTGGGACGCCCTGCCGGCGCCGCGCGGCGGCGACCGGCTGCGGCCGGGCGAGGAGTTCTCCAGGGGCGTCGCTGAACGGCTGCTCGCCGCCACGGAGCGGCGCATGATCGCCGACGTGCCGCTGGGCGCGCTGCTCTCCGGCGGGATCGACTCCTCGCTCGTCGTGGGGCTGATGGCGAAGGTCTCGCCCGATCCGGTGCACACCTTCTCGATCGGCTTCGCCGACGACGCGAGCTTCGACGAGCGCGAGCACGCGCGCGCGGTGGCGGAGCACTTCTCCACGCGCCACGTCGACTTCGAGGTCCGCCTCGACGCGGTCGGGCTGATGGACCGCCTGCTCTGGCACCACGACCAGCCCTACGCCGACTCCTCGGCCATCCCGACCTTCATCGTCTCCAAGCTCGCCCGGGAGCACGTCAAGGTCGTCCTCAACGGCGATGGCGGGGACGAGGTGTTCGGCGGGTACGACCGGTTCCGCGCCGCGGCGCTGTCGCGGCGCCTGCCGTCGCCGCTCGCCCGCGGCGCCCGCCGGGTCGCGGGGCTGCTGCCGGTCGACCACGGCTACTACAGCGTGCGCCGCCGGGCCGAGCGGTTCCTCGAGCTCGCCGACGCGTCGATCGAGGATCGCTACCAGTCGTGGATCTCCGTCGCCAACCCCGACCTGCTGCGGGAGCTCGTGGCCCCGCGGTGGCTTGACGGAGCCGGCAGCCCGCTGGCGTCGATGGACCGCTACTACGACCGGGTCCGCGACCGCCCCCCGCTGGACCGGATCCTCTACGCGAACTTCAAGACCTACCTGCCCGACGACCTCGCGGTGAAGATGGACCGCATGTCGATGGCCAACTCGCTCGAGGCGCGCTCCCCCTTCCTCGACACCGCGCTGATCGAGCACCTGGCCCGCCTGCCCGCCCGCCACAAGGTGGGGCTGCGGCGGCTCAAGCCGGTGCTCCGTGACGCCCTCGGGCCGATGCTGCCCGACGCGATCTGGGACCGCCGCAAGCACGGCTTCGGCGTCCCCATGGGGACGTGGTTCCGCGGTGAGCTCGGGACGCTCTTCGAGGACGAGGTCCTCGCGCCGGGCGCCCGATGCGCCGACGTGCTCCAGCCGGGGACCGTCCGCCGGCTCTACGACGAGCAGCGCGCGGGGACGCGGGAGAACGGCTTCCGGCTGTGGACCCTGCTGACGCTCGAGCGCTGGCTGCGCTCGCTCGAGCGCCCGCTCGAGGTGCGGCCTCCCGGCGAGTCGGCGGTCGCCGACGCCGGCGAGCGCGCCCTGAGCTGATCCCCCGAGCACCTATGGTGGGTGCGGTGTCCGCCCGGCGACGTTCAGCGCTGAGCTTCGCCGCGCTCACGGCCTCGGCGCTCGTCGCGCTCTTCCTCGTCTACGCGGTCGGCTTCGGCACGAGCCTGGGCACCGCGATCGACCGGGCCGCCATCCAGGCGCCCGATCCGGCGCTCTCGCCGCGGGTCGGCGTCACGACGGACCGCCTGCTGGGGACGGTCTCCGTGGGGTCCCTCGCGGTGGTCGGGCTGCTCGTCGCCGGGGTGGGCCTCGTGCGGCGACGGCCGGACCTGGCGGTGGCGGCCGTCGTCCTCGTCGTCGTGGCGAACGTGGCCACGCAGATCGCCAAGCCGGCGCTGGCGCTGCTCGATCCGACCGGGACCGACAAGCTCCGGCTGGCGGTCGGGGCCTTCCCGAGCGGTCACGCCACCGTCGCCGCCTCGCTGGCCCTGGCCGCCGTCCTCGTCGCGCCGCCGGGCTGGCGCGCCCTGGTGGCGGGCGCCGGAGCCGCCTATGCCGCCGCGATGGGCG
Source organism: Solirubrobacteraceae bacterium (assembly GCA_030447005.1). The sequence continues at coordinate 8,168 of JAUJME010000029.1, forward strand.
TGACCCTGGTCCTGGTCGGCTGGCACTACCCGGCCGACGTCGCCGGGGCCTACCTCCTCACGGCGGCCTGCGCCGGAGGCGTCGCGACCATCCTCTGCACGCGCACGCGCACGCGCACGCGACACGCGGAGGCGACGCCGCCCGCGGGGGG
>JAUJME010000029.1:8418-12813 GCA_030447005.1 Solirubrobacteraceae bacterium
GCACGCGCACGCGCACGCGCACGCGACACGCGGAGGCGACGCCGCCCGCGGGGGGACCGCTCGTCGCCGTCCAGGTCGCCGTCGTCTGCGCCGGCCTCCTCCTCGCGGCGTTCGTCCTGCTGTCGGTCGTCGCCGACGGGTTCCACCTCCTGACGGCGCTCCGCGACCGGACCACCTTCTTCGCCGCCGCCCTGATGCTCGTGGCGCTCGCGGCCGCCGTGGTGGGCACGACCGCGGCGCTGTGGGACAGGAGCCCGCTCTCCGGGGCCCGGGCGTCCGGCGGTGCCCTAAGCTGATCCGCCTCATGCGCGCCCTCGTCACCGGTTGCGCCGGCTTCGTCGGATCCCACCTCACCGAGTCCCTGCTCGGCGACGGCCACTCCGTCCTGGGCGTCGACTGCTTCAACGACAACTACGCGCGGCGCCCGAAGCTGGCGAACCTCCATCACGCCCAGGAGTGGGACGCCTTCGAGTTCGTACCCCTCGACCTGGCGCGGGGCGACCTGCGCGACGTCGTCGAGGAGTGCGACGTCGTCTTCCACCTGGCGGCCGAGCCGGGGGTCCGCTCGAGCTGGGGCGGCCGGTTCGACAACTACCTGCGCAACAACGTGCTCGCCACCCAGCACCTCCTCGAGGCGGTGAAGGACTCACCGCAGAAGCGCTTCGTCTACGCGTCCTCGTCCTCGATCTACGGCCAGGCGGAGAGCCTCCCGACCCGCGAGGACGCGACGCCCGCGCCGTTCTCGCCGTACGGGACCACCAAGCTCGCCGCCGAGCACCTCTGCGGCCTCTACCACGGCAACTACGGCGTGTCGACTGTCGCCCTGCGCTACTTCACGGTCTACGGGCCCCGCCAGCGGCCCGACATGGCGTTCACGATCTTCTGCCGCGCGGCCGTCCTCGGCGAGCCGATCACGGTCTACGGCGACGGCCGCCAGAGCCGCGACTTCACCTACGTCGGCGACGTCGTGGCCGCGACCCGCGCGGCGTCCACCGCGCCGGGCGTCGACGGGAAGGTGTTCAACATCGGCGGCGGCTCCCGCGTCGCGCTCGCCGACGCGCTCGAGCTGATCGGCGAGTACGCGGGCCGCCCGCTGGACGTCCGCCACCTCGAGGCCCAGATCGGCGACGTCCGCGACACGGGCGCCGACACCACCGCCGCGCGCCGCGAGCTCGGCTTCGACCCGGCCGTCTCCATCCCCGAGGGCCTCGCGCGCCAGTTCGAGTGGATGGTCAGGCTGACGTCGGCCGCCGGCGCCTGAGCACCGGCCGTGCTCTCGTTCGCCCGCGCCTGGTGATGAACGCGGCCGCCGGGACGAGACCCGGCCGCGTCCTGTTCCGCCGCCGGGTCGCCCGCGCCGGCTATGACGATCAGAAGAACTCCGACGAATACGTCCGCGGCGTCTTCGACTGGCACTGGCCGGCCTGCGGCAGGCCGACCTCCGGAGCGGTCCTGGAGATCGGCCCGGGAGGCAACGTGGCGGTCGCGCGGCTCGGCTATCCGGAATGGCTCTGGCGGAGGTCCCGGAACCACCGAGGCTGGCCCCACCGGTGGCGCGCGAGCGACTGGCGCGAGGGGTTCGAGGCCGCCGGCCTGGAGACCGAGGTCACGAGCACCATGGATGCACCGCTCGACCCGTCAGAAGCTGGCCAGGCGGTTCGCCGCCAAGGACCGGGCCGACCTGGAGGTCGTCGGCATCCTGGTCGTGGCGCGCAAACCGCGCTAGGTCACGCGATCAGACCGCCACGTGCTCGTAGTGGGCGATCGTGTGGCGCAGGCCCTCCTCGAGCTGGATCGACGGCCGGTAGCCCAGCCGCTCGGCGGCCAGGGAGATGTCGGCGTGCGAGTGGCGCACGTCGCCCATGCGCGCCGGGAGGTGGGTGGGCTCGATCGAGCGGCCGGTCAGCTCGGCGATGGTGGCCAGGAGCCGGTTGAGGCTGATCCGCTCGCCGCAGGCGATGTTCATCGCGAGGCCCGTGGCGTCGCCGTCCATGGCCAGCAGGTTGGCCGCCACGACGTTGTCGACGTAGGTGAAGTCGCGGCTCTGCTCGCCGTCGCCGAACACCATCGGGGCCTGGCCGGTGAGCGCCGCCGCGATGAAGTTGGGGACCACGGCCGCGTACTGGGAGGTCGGGTCCTGGCGGGGCCCGAACACATTGAAGTACCGGAGCGCCACGGTCTCGAGCCCGTAGACCTCGTGGAACGACCGGCAGTAGCCCTCGCCGGCCAGCTTCGCCACGGCGTAGGGCGAGATCGGCAGGGCCGGCAGCGACTCCTGCTTGGGCAGCTGCGGGGTGGCGCCGTAGACGGAGGACGACGACGCGAAGACCACCCGCCGCACGCCGCTGTCGCGCGACGCGAGCATCACGTTCAGGGTCCCGACCACGTTGACCGCGTTGCTCGTGAGCGGGTCCTGGACCGACCGGGGGACCGACGGCATCGCCGCCTGGTGCAGAACGATCTCGACCCCGCGGACGGCGGAGTGGGCGCGCTCGTAGCTCTGGATGTCGCCCTCGACGAGCTCGACGTCGTCGAGCACGTCGGCGAGGTTGGCGCGGTTGCCCGTGCTGAAGTTGTCGAGGACGCGCACCTCGTGGCCCTCCACGAGCAGGCGGCGGACGAGGTTGGACCCGATGAAGCCGCCGCCACCGGTCACGAGGACGCGTGCCATGGCCGCCAGGGTATCTAGCGCGCCAGCGCAGCTACGTCGGCGTCCACCATCAGCCGGATGAGCTGCTCGAAGCTCGTCTCCGGCCGCCAGCCCAGCAGCCGCTCGGCCTTCGAGTAGTCGCCGATCAGCAGGTCGACCTCGGCAGGGCGCTTGTAGGCGTCGTCGATGACGACGTAGGACTCCCAGTCCGCGACACCGGCTTGATCGAACGCGATCTCGACGCAGCGCTGGACCGTGTTCGTCTCGTTCGTGGCGATCACGAAGTCGTCGGGCTCGTCCTGCTGGAGCATCCGCCACATCGCGTCGACGTAGTCCTTCGCGTAGCCCCAGTCGCGCTGCGCCGCGAGGTTGCCGAGCCGCAGCTCGCTCGCCTGCCCGGCGCGAATGGCCGCTGCGCCGTGGGTGATCTTGCGGGTGACGAACTCGAGCCCGCGACGGGGTGAGTTGTGGACGACGAGCCGGCCGACGCCGGCCGCGAAGACGCCGGATTCCGTCTCGAGGTCGAAGATGAACTCGTCACGTTCGGCCTCGAGCTCGACGACGCGGCGGACCTCGGACGGGTCCTTGCGGAGGTGTTGCCCCTTCGCGCCCACCTTCACGGCCGAGGCCAGGTTGAGTTGGTAGTAGGTCTTGCCGCCCCGGTGCTCCACGTAGACGGATGCGGGCTGGTCGTCAAGGGCGTAGAGCCAGCAGAGGCCCTGGGCGAGGACGGCGCTGTTGGTCTTCACCGACGCGCCCCTGCCCTTCTTGAGGCCGTCGCCCGCGTAGTAGCCGCGCAGGAACGCCTGCTGCCCAGGTGCGGCGGCGTTGAGGACGAGCGGCGGGACCTGCTTGTGCGCGGTCGGGGTGTAGAGCTGCTCGCGGAGCCAGGGGGCGACCGAGGCGCCGCCGGTGAGGTTGAGCTTCTCGACGGTGCCGCCCTCGACGAAGCCCGAAGGCCCGGTGTACTCGTGGCTGCCCTTGAGGAAGCAGCGCGACCAGAGCTCGGAGACGCGGTGGCGCAGGCCGGGATCGTTGTTGGTGAAGCAGATCGTCCCGCCATCACGCGGGACGTATCCGTCGGCGCACATGAGGCCCAGCAGCTCGGCCAGCTCTTCGGTGAGCACCGACCATGCGGGCGCCTCGGCCGGCTCCTCCCCGAGCGCTAGCCGATCACCCGCGCGGACGTCGCCTGCCGGGACGGCCTCGCGGTCGGCGTCGAGCATCGTGTGATGCGCGGTCACTGCGGCGACTCCACCGCGAGCCTCCACCGAGAGGAGTCGGTGCTCGGGATCGCCGGCCCGCCGGCGGGTCGCGGTGATCGCGCGCACGGGCGTGAAGTCGCGGCCGTCCCAGACCTCGAGGAGGCCGTCCGGCGGGAAGCTCTGGACCGAAGCGCCCTTGGGCCGGTAGGAGACGAGATCGGCGGGCGTGCGCACCGCCAGAGCACCTTCAACGCGGACGACCAACGGCGTGTTGGCGCGCAGGCACTCGTGGTTGAACAGGATCCCCGAGCACAGGAACATCCCGTACGACTCGCGGTAGTTGACCGTGATGTGGTGGCCGTAGGCCTTGGCCACGCCGTAGGGCGAGCGGGGGTAGAACGGCGTCGACTCCGTCTGCGGGACCTCGACGACCTTGCCGAACATCTCCGAGCTCGAGGCCTGGTAGAAGCGCGCCTCGGGCGCGGCCTCGCGCATCGCCTCGAGCATCCGGGTCACGCCGACGCCGGTGAACTCGGCGGT
>JAUJME010000240.1 GCA_030447005.1 Solirubrobacteraceae bacterium
GATCTGAGTCTCCCGTGCGCGACCAACAGTACGGCCCTAGAACTACCGGCCTAGCCCTTCCGCCCCGCGATCATCAGGTTGTAGAAGATCGCCGGCGGCAGGCGCGGCTCGAGCAGGACGCGGTCGACCTGCTGCAACGCGAGGTAGCCGCGGTAGGCGTACTGGATCCACAGCCAGGGGATGTCCTCGGCCCGGGCGCTGGCCTCGAGGGTCCGGTTCGTCCACCCGAACCAGTTCGCGAGCAGCTCCTCCCCCCGCACGCACACGTCGGTGAGGCCGGCGGCGCGGGCGTGGCCGGCCAGGTCGCCGGGGGTGAAGGAGTGGACGTCGACGAACGGCTCGAGCGCCTCGTCGTCGGGGGCGTGGCCGTTGCCGTCGTGGTCGTGGCCGCCGAACCCGTGGCCCGGCCGGATCCCGAGCGCCCGGCGCCAGAGCGGCGCCGCCCGAAGCGCGGCCCGCTTGGGGTAGGCGGCGATCCTGTCGCCGCGGCGCGAGGGCTCGCCCGCGAAGAAGACCGTCCCGCCCGGGCGCAGGACCCGCGCGAACTCCCGGAAGGCTTGGTCGAGGTCGGGGATGTGGTGCAAGACGGCGTGCCCCAGCACCAGGTCGAAGCTCGCGTCCTCGAAGGGGAGCCGCTCGGCGTCGGCGGCGACCGTCTCGACCTCGACGCCCGCGCCCGCGGCGTTGGCCTGCAGCGCGTCGAGCATCCCGGGGGAGATGTCGGTCGCGACCGCGCGGCGCACCACGCCCGCCCGCAGCAGGTTGAGGGTGAAGTACCCCGTGCCGGCCCCGATCTCGAGCGACCGGGCGAACGGCCCGGGCGACGGGCCGAGCGCCTTGCGGAGCTTGCCGAGCACCTGGGCGGCGCCGATGTCGCCGTAGTCGACCCCCCACTTCGCGTCGTAGGAGGTCGCCGCGGCGTCGTGGTAGCGCGTGTTGACGTCGCGGATCGCGTCGGGCGTGGCAGGGGCCATGCGCGCGGCAGTCTAGGCCGCGTCGCTGCGCCCGCGCGGCTCGACGCCCTCGCGCAGCACCTCGAAGCCGCGCGCGCGGTAGTTGGCGAGCGCGTGCGGGCCGTCGAGCTCGCAGGTGTCGAGCCCGACCGTCTCCGCCCCGCGCGCCCAGCCGCGCCGCACGACCTCGGTCAGCAGGTGGCCGCCGAGCCCGCGCCCCCGCATCGCCGGGAGGAGGCCGAAGAAGTTGACCCGCTGGGAGCCGTCGGCCTTGGCCTCGAGCTCCGCGTAGCCGCCCGGGGTGCCGCGGTCGTAGACGACCCAGGTCTCCAGCGCCGGGTGCGCCGCGTAGGCCTGCCACTGCTCGGCGGTCCACGGCAGCCGGTCGACCCAGTGGTGCTCGCGGCCCACCTCGACGTAGAAGAACCGGTTGAGCGCGCCGAGCGGGACCTCCGCCCGCATCACCGTCACCCCGGGCCCCGGGTCGCGCGCCGGGCGCAGCGCCTCCGGCGAGGCCATGCCCAGATGCCAGACGCGCGTGGGCTCGCGCCTCATCCCAGCCGCCCCGCCCGGTCGGTGACCTCGCCCAGCCGCGCCGCGTGCTCCGCGGTCAGCGCGCCCTCCTCCATCTGCCACCGCCAGGAGCGCCCCTTGGTGCCCGGCATGTTCATCCGCGCCTCAGACCCCAGCCCGAGGACGTCCTGGACCTGGAGCATCGCGAGCTGCGCCGGGGAGGCCCAGGCCAGCTCGATCAGGCTCCACTCCGGGTCGTCCTCGCGGACGCCGGAGGCCAGCGCCTCGGCGCGCCGCGGCGCCTCCAGCGACGCCCACCACCCGCGGAGGGTGTCGGAGTCGTGCGTCCCCGTGTATACGACGGAGTCCTCCGTGTGGTTCTCGGGGCGGTGCGGGCCGTCCGGGTCGTCGGGGTCGAATGCGAACTGGAGCACGACCATGCCCGGGAGGCCGAGATCGCGGCGCAGCCGCTCGACCGGCTCGGTGATCACCCCGAGGTTCTCGGCGATCAACGCCAGAGGGCCGAGCGCGCGCTCGGCGGCGTCGAAGACCGCCCGCCCCGGCCCGCGCCGCCACCGCCCGCCGCGCGCGTGCTCGGCCGAGGCCGGGACCGCCCAGTAGGCGACGAAGGCGCGGAAGTGGTCGATGCGGGCGAGGTCGAAGAGCTCGAAGGTCCGGCGCAGGCGCTCCGTCCACCACGCGTAGCGCCGCCGCCGCAGCGCGGGCCAGTCGTAGATCGGGTTGCCCCACAGCTGGCCGTCCTCCGAGAACGCGTCGGGGGGCACGCCGGCCTGCACGCCCGCCTGGAAGATCTCGGGGTGCTCGCGGTGGTCGGCCGAGCCGGGGGCGACGTAGATCGGCACGTCGCCGATCAGCCGGACGCCGCGCTCGGCGGCGTAGGCGCGCAGCGCCGCCCACTCGCGGTCGAAGCGCACCTGGTCGGCGACCGCCCGGTCGCCCCCCGCGTAGGCCTCCCAGCCCCCGATCCACGCCGACTGGCGCGCGCGGAAGGCGTCGGCCTCCTCGCGCGAGACGGGGGCCTCGGGGTCCTCGAGCAGCCCGCGCCAGGCCGCGAACGCCGACGCCGCCTTGTACGGCGAGCGGTGCTCGTCGGGCGGCCCGAGCGGGAGCATCTGCCACCACGACTGGCCCGCCGCCTCGAGCCAGTCGACGAACGCGTACGCCTCCGGGCCGAGGCGGCCGCCGGGCAGCGATGTCGGGTGCAGCTGCACCCCGCTCGATCTCTTGAGGTCCAAGGGAATGTCTTGTGTCAGGAAGGGCTCGACGGGGGAGAGGACCCGAGTGCCCGCGCCCACGCGACGTCAACCACCGCCGCCGCGGATCCAGATCGAGCGGCCCGAGCCGCTGATCGACGGCGGCCGCTACGCGGCCAAGCGCACCGCCGGTGACACCGTGCGGGTGACCGCCACCATCTTCAAGGACGGCCACGACACGCTGCGCGCCGTCGTCCAGTACCGCGCCAACGAGCAGGCCGAGTGGCAGGAGCGCCCGATGCGCCGCATCGACGCCCACATCGACGGCGACACCTGGGCCGGGGAGTTCGAGGTCGACCGGGTCGGCCCGTGGGAGTGGACGATCACCGCGTGGTCGGACCTCTTCGCCACCTGGCGCGACGAGGTGGGGCGCAAGGTGGCGTTCGGGCAGACGGACCTCGCCGGGGAGCTCTCCGAGGGCGTCGTGCTGCTGCGCGAGGCGGCCGAGCGGGCCGGCGGCACGCCCGACCGCGCGGTGATCGAGGCGGCGCTCGCCGCCGTGGAGGGCGACGGGCCGGAGAGCGCGAAGACGGCCGCCGCGCTCGACCCCGAGCTCTTCGCGGCGATCGAGCGCCACCCCGACCGCGAGGGCGCCACCACGATGAAGCGGGCCATCCGCCTCGACGTCGACCGCGTCCGCGCGCGCTTCGGCGCCTGGTATGAGCTCTTCCCGCGCTCGTGGGGCGGCTTCGCCGGCGTCGAGGCGCAGATCCCGGCGCTCGCCGAGCTCGGCTTCGACGTCCTCTACCTGCCCCCGATCCACCCGATCGGCGTCAGGAACCGCAAGGGCCGCAACAACGCCCTGACCGCCGGCCCCGACGACCCCGGGTCGCCGTGGGCGATCGGCCACCACGAGCTCGGCGGCCACGACGCGATCCATCCCGAGCTCGGCACGCCGGAGGAGTTCCGCTCGCTCGTGCGGGCCGGGCGCGAGC
>JAUJME010000241.1 GCA_030447005.1 Solirubrobacteraceae bacterium
CCGGGCCGAGCAGTGCGCCCAGGGCGCCCAGGTTCGCCTGGTGGCCCGTGGTGAAAGCGATCGCGTCCTCGGTCCCCATCCACTCGGCGAGCTCGCGCTCGAGCTCGAGGTGGAGGTCGATCGTCCCGTTGAGCAGGCGCGACCCGGTCAGTCCGGTGCCGTAGCGCTCGAGCGCCGCGCGGGCGCCGGCCATCACCCGCTCGTCGCCCGTGAGCCCCAGGTAGTTGTTGGAGCCGAGCATGATCCGCTCGGCTCCCTCCATGGTCACGACGGGGCCGGCGGGCCCTTCGATCGGCCGGAAGAACGGCATCAGATCGGCCTCGCGGGCGGCCTTGAGCTGCTCGGCGCGCTCGTGGCCGCGCACCTTCGCGAAGACGTCGATGGCGGCGGTGGGTCCCATAGAGTGCGCGTCCATGTCTGGAGTCTCGATCCGACCGGTCTCCACGCGCCGTGAGCTCGCCGCGTTCGTCAAGCTCCCGGGCCGTCTTTACAGTAACGAGCCCAACTGGGTGGCTCCGTTGCAGTTCGAGCGCCGCCAGTTTCTCGATCGCTCGAAGAACCCCTACTTCCACCACGCCCGCGCCGAGTACTTCCTCGCCGAGCGCGACGGCAAGGTGGTCGGGCGGATCACCGCCCAGGTCGACGAGCGCTTCCAGGAGGTGCAGAAGTCGCGCGCCGGGCACTTCGGCTTCTTCGAGTCCGAGCGCGATCCGGAGGTCGCCGCCGCGCTGCTCGGCGCCGCGCAGGAGTGGCTGACCGCCCAGGGCTGCGACACGATGGTCGGGCCCCAGGACTTCACGATGAACGACGAGTGCGGGCTGCTCGTCGAGGGCCACGAGCGCCCGCCGATCGTCGGCACGGGCTGGCATCACCCCTACTACCAGGAGCTCGTCGAGGGCGCCGGGCTCTCCAAGGCGATGGACCTCTACATGTGGGAGCTCCACATCGAGGGGCGCGACAAGGTGCTTCCGATCATCTGGGAGCTCGCCGCCAAGCTCGAGCCAGAGCACGGCATCACCATCCGCCACGCGTCCAAGCGCGACCTCGACGCGGAGATGAAGCGCTTCGTCTCGATCTACAACGTCGCGTGGGAGCGCAACTGGGGCTTCTCGCCGCTGACGGAGGCGGAGATCGCCCACGCCGCCAAGACGCTCAAGCCGATCCTCGACGAGAACTGGATGATGTTCGCCGAGAAGGACGGCGAGGCGGTCGGCGTCGCGGTCAGCGTCCCCGACTTCAACCAGGTGCTCCACCGGATCGACGGCCGGCTGCTGCCGCTCGGGTGGGCCAAGCTGCTGCGCCACCGCAAGCACACCGACCGGGTGCGGGTGGGGTTCCTCGGCGTGCGGCCCGAGTGGCAGCACGCCGGCGTCGCGGCGGGGCTCTACAAGGAGCACTTCGACATGGCCGCGGTCACGCCGCAGTCCTGGGGCGAGATGGGGTGGATCCTCGAGACCAACGACGGGATGAACCGGGCCATGGAGGCGATGGGGGGGCGCATCGTGCGCCGCTACCGCCTCTACGAGCGCCCGCTCGGGCCCGAGGGTTAGGACGCGGCGTCAATTCGCGGCGGCCGCCGCGTAGATTGTGAAGTGAGGTGGGGGATCCGATGAAGCTCGACATGGGGAGCGCGCCCGGCGCTGCGCTGCTCGACGCGCTCTTCGACCGGGCGCCGGTCGGCCTGGCGTTCTGGGACGAGGAGCTGCGCTGCGTGCGCGTCAACGGCGCGCTGGCCGCCATGGCGGGCGTCCGGGCCGACGCGATGGTCGGCCGCACGCCGTCGGAGATCCTCCCCGACATCGGGCAGCGGCTCGAGCGGCTGCTGCGCGCGCCGCGGTCCGACGCCGAGGTGACCGGCCGACTGCCGGGCGACCCCGGCGCCCGGACCTGGGTGGCGGGCACCTTCCCGATCTCCGGGGGCCGGGCGCGGTTCGGCTCGATCCTCACCGACGTCACCCAGCGCAAGCGGGTGGACAAGGAGCGCCGGCGGCTGCTGCTCGCGGCCCGCGAGGCGCAGGACCGCGCCGAGCAGGCCGAGAAGCGCTTCGAGTTCCTCGCCGCGGCCGGCAAGCTCCTCGTCTCCTCGCTCGACCACGGGGAGACGCTGCGGACGATCGCCGACCTCGCGGTCCCCGCGCTCGCCGACTGGTGCTTCGTCGAGCTCCTCCAGGACGACGGCTCCATCAAGCGCGTCGCGTGGGCGGCGGCCAACCCGCAGCACGCCGCGGTGATGGCCCACTACGACGAGCGCTACCCGCTCGACCCGGAGGCGCCCTTCGGCTCGCCCCAGGTCATCCGCACGGGCGAGCCGCTGATGATCGAGCGCATCCCGGAGGAGCAGATGCTCGCCATCGCCCAGGACGGCGAGCACGTCGAGGTCCTCAAGCGGCTCGAGTTCGGCGCAGTGATCATCGTGCCGCTGCGGGCGCGCGGGCGGATCCTCGGCGACATCGCGCTGACGGCCGGCCCCGCGCGCGGATTCGACGCCGACGACCTCGCGCTGGCGCAGGAGCTGGCCGACCGCTGCGCGCTGGCCGTCGACAACGCGCGGCTCTACTCCGAGCGGGGCCATTGACCGGAACCCGACCCGGGGGTTGGTGTACGTTCTGAAGTCATGCAGACCATGCAGCGCACCGAAGAGCTCAAGGCCTCGCCGCCGATGTTCGACTCGCCCCTGCTCGACCGCTTCACGCGGGTCCATCCCGCCGTGCCGGTCGCGCTCTTCGTCCCCGTCGTCCTCTGGCTCGCGGTCGCCGGCTTCGAGCGGGCGGGCGCCTTCGAGGCGGTCGCCTGGGTCGCCGGCGGCTACCTGTTCTGGACGCTGACGGAGTACTGGCTGCACCGCACGGTCTTCCACTTCGAGCCCCAGCACCCGCTCGGCGCGCGGCTGCACTGGATGATCCACGGCGTCCATCACGACCACCCGAACGATCCGCTCCGGCTCGTGATGCCCCCGTCGGCGAGCATCCCGCTCGCGCTGATCTTCTGCGGGCTGTTCTGGCTCGTGCTCGGCCCCGCCGCCGCCCCCGCCTTCGCGGCGGGCTTCCTGGCCGGCTACCTGGCCTACGACATGCTCCACTACCACGTGCACCACCACCGGCCGCGGACCGCGGTGGGCCGCAGCCTCCGCGAGCTCCACATGCGCCACCACTTCCAGGACCACGAGCGCGGCTTCGGCGTCAGCGCCCCGTACTGGGACCACGTCTTCCGCACCCCGCCGCAGCGCCGCGCGCGCTGAGCGCGGGCGAGAGGGAGAGCGCGAACGTCGAGGGACGGCCCTCCCCGGGTCCGTGGATGGACGTTCGGCGGCGCCCGGGGCGCCGCGCCCGGCGCCGTCCGTCGCCTGAGTCCGTCATGCTGTCGGCCGTGACCGGGCCAGCGCAATCCAGGATCGAAGTCGTCGACGGGGAGCCGGTGCCCGGCGGCGCCCTGGAGGCGGTCGCGCCGGCCGGCGCGCTCGAGGTCCACAGCCGCCAGGTGGCCGCGCTCGCGGCGACCGGGTTCGTGGCGGGCGCGGCGACGGCGGCCCTGGTCGGCCGCCGCGGCGGGCTGCGCCGCCGGCGCCGGCGCCGGCGCAAGGGGGTGCTCGGCGAGGTCGTGTCGAGCAACTCGTTCCTCGTCGACGTCCACGTCCTGAAGCGCTGAGCGAGCTCCGCCGGCTCCCCGA
>JAUJME010000242.1 GCA_030447005.1 Solirubrobacteraceae bacterium
AGAAGCGCGAGGGCTCACCGGTCGCGGCGGTCTTCACCGACCAGGAGCGCGGCGGATTCGGCACGGTCGTCAACGCGGCCTCCGGCGGCATCCTCAAGGGCGCCAGGAACCCCGGCAACGCCCGGCGGCTGATGGATTACCTGCTCGAGTCGCGGACGCAGGAGCAGTTCGCCGGGCGCAACTTCGAGTACCCGGTGGTGCCGGGGGTGGCGGCGCCGGACCTCAAGCCGCTCGACGAGGTGCGCGGCACGGGCGTCCCCCTGGCGAAGCTCGGCCCGGAGGTCGACGACACGCTGAAGCTGCTCGACGAGGTCGGGCTCGGGGAATGAGCGCGGCCGCCCGCGCGTGGCGGCTGCCCGCCGGCGCGCGGCGGGACGGGGCCGGGCGGGCGGTGACCGCGGCGGCGGGGGCGGTCGCGCTGATCGCCGGGCTGCCGCTGCTCTACGTGCTGGCGCGAGCGGCGGGGGCGGGCGGGGAGACGTGGGGCCTGCTGCTCGGACGCCGGATTCCCGGGCTGCTCGTCGGGACGCTCGGCCTGGCCCTCGTGGTCGGCGCCGCGACCCTCGTGCTGGGCGGGGGGCTGGCCTGGCTGACGGTCCGCACCGACCTGCCGGGCCGCCGCTGGCTCGCCGTCCTGTGCGCGCTGCCGCTGGCGATCCCGCCCTACGTCGGGGCCGTCGTCTACGCCGACGTGCTCGGCCCGCGCGGCGGCCTCCAGGGGCTGCTCGAGCCGCTCGGGGTCGAGCGGCTGCCGTCGATCTTCGGCTTCGACGGCGCGGCGCTGGTCCTCGTCCTGTTCACCTACCCGTACGTCTTCCTGCTCGCCTCCGCGGGGCTGGCCAACCTCAACCCCAACTACGACGAGGCGGCGCGGGCGCTGGGTGCCGGGCCGCTGCGGCTGGCGGCGACGACGGTGCGGCTGCTGCTGCCGGCGCTGGCCGGCGGCGGCCTGCTGGTCGGGCTCTACGTGCTCTCGGACTTCGGGGCGGTGTCGCTCATGCGCTTCGACACCTTCACCACGGTGATCTACCAGCAGCTCGGGGGGCGCTTCGACCCGCCCGCCGCCGCGGCCCTCTCCTCGGTCCTGGTGGTCCTGACGCTGGGCGTGCTGGTCGGCGGCCTGCGGCTGCGCGGCGGCGGGCGCTACGTGCAGACCGGGCCGGGCGCCGGCGGTGGCGGCGCGCGCCGCTCGCCGCGGCCGCTGGGGCGCTGGCGGTGGCCGGCGTTCGCCGCCGTGCTCGCCGTCCTGGCCGCCGCGCTGGCGCTCCCGCTCGCCCGGCTGGGGACGTGGGCGCTCGCCTCGGTCGCCGGCCTCGACGCCGCGGAGCTCGCCGCCTACGCCGGCAACTCGCTGCTCGTGTCGGGCATCAGCGCCACCGTCGCCGTGGCGGCGGCCCTGCCGGTCGCGGTCGCCATCGCCCGCGGCGGGCGCGCGGGCCTCGCGCTCGGCGCGGTCGCGCAGTCGGGCTACGCGCTGCCCGGCGTGATCGTCGCCCTCGCCGCCGTGGCGATCTCCACCCGCTTCGCCGGGCCGCTCTACGGCACGTTCACCCTGCTCGTCGCCGCCTTCGTCGTGCGCTTCCTGCCCCAGGCGATCCAGGCCCAGGAGGCCGGCCTCGCCCAGATCGGCCCGAACCTCGCCGAGGCGGCGCGCTCGCTCGGCGCGAGCCCGCGGGCGGCCTTCCGCCGCGTCACCCTGCCGCTCCTCCAGCCGTCGCTGAGCGCGGCGTGGATCGTCGTCTTCCTCACGGCGGTCAAGGAGCTGCCGGCCACGCTCGTCCTGCGCCCGATCGGCTTCGACACGCTGCCCGTGCGCGTGTGGACGCCGGCGCGCGACGGGCTCTACGCCGAGGCGGGGGTCGCCGCGCTCGCGCTCGTCATCATCTCCGCCGTGCCGCTCGCGCTGCTGCTCCTGCGCCGCCGCGGCGAGAACGCCACGCTGCTCGCATGACCGCCGCCATCCGCCTCGACGACGTGGAGAAGGCCTACGGGTCGCTGCACGCCGTGCGCCCGACGCGGCTCGAGGTCGGCCGCGGGGAGCTCTTCGCGGTCCTCGGCCCGAGCGGCTGCGGCAAGACCACGCTGCTGCGGCTCATCGCCGGCTTCGAGCGCCCCGACCGCGGCCGGGTGGAGGTCGGCGGCGTGCGGATGGCGGGCGGCGAGGGGCGCGAGGCGTGCTGGGTGGCGCCCGAGCGCCGGCGGATCGGGATGGTCTTCCAGGACTACGCGCTCTTCCCGCACCTCAGCGTCGAGCGCAACGTCGCGTTCGGGCTGCCGCGCGGCGACCGCGACGCGCCGGCGCGCCAGGCGCTCGAGCTCGTCGGCCTCCAGCACAAGGCGGCCCGCTTCCCGCACGAGCTCTCGGGCGGCGAGCGCCAGCGGGTCGCGCTCGCGCGCGCCCTGGCCCCGGGCCCCGAGGTCGTGCTCCTCGACGAGCCGTTCTCCTCGCTCGACGCCACGCTGCGCGCCGGGCTGCGCCGCGAGGTCGAGCTCATCCTGCGCGAGGCGGAGGCCACCGCGATCTTCGTCACCCACGACCAGGAGGAGGCCCTCTCGCTCGCCGACCGCGTGGCGGTCATGCGCGAGGGGCGGATCGTGCAGGTCGGGACGCCGGAGGAGGTCTACTACGCGCCCGCGGACCGCTGGACGGCGCAGTTCGTGGGGGAGGTCAACCTGCTCCAGGGGATGGCCGGGCCTTCGGGCGTCTCCACCGAGCTCGGCGTCTTCGACCTCGCGGCGCCCGCCGGGCCGGGGCTCGTGCGGGTCGCCGTGCGGCCGGAGCAGCTCGACGTCGTCCTCGATCCCGAGGAGGGCAACGCCACCGTCGACGACCGCGAGTTCCGCGGCCACGACGTCCTCTACCGGCTGCGCCACGACGCCGTCCCGGGCTCCGTGCTCGTGCAGCTGCCGTCCGTCGAGCTCTTCGGCGTCGGTGACCGCGTGCGGGTCCGACCCGGCCGCGGCCGGGTCGCGCCGCTCGCCGACTGACACGCGTCGCTTGCGCGGGGTCCCGCGCGGGTATGAGCCCGCCACGATGAAGCGGATCCACACGCGAGACGAGCTGCGCGAGCTCCTGGGTGTCGTCGAGGACACGCACGAGCTCGTCCTGCGCCGCGCCGAGCAGCACCGCGCGCCCGCGCCGCCGGCCCTCGAGGCCGACGAGCTGTTCGTCGTGTGGAGCGCCGCGCGCGCCGAGGCCAACGTGGCCTACGACGCGTGGTGCGCGTCGCCGGGAGCCGAGGGCTACCTCGTCTACCGCGCGGCCGAGGATCGCGCGGACGCCGCCGAGGCGGCGCTCGCCCAGCAGCACGGCGTCCTCGCGGCCGTCTAGCTCTTCAGCGCGCCGAGCCGGCGCAGGTCGTGGGCGAGGCCCTCGCTCGTGAGCCCGCCGAACGGGAACGAGATGCGCTGGCGGCCCTCGCCGTCGATGAGCAGCACGTACGCCGAGTGCTCGAGCTCCTCGCGCTGGGGGGCGATCGCGTAGGCCTTCCAGAGCGGCGCGAGCTCGGCGCGGCTGCCCAGCAGGAACCGCATCCGGCCGGTCATCCGCTGCTCGAGCACGAAGCGCCGCGCGCGCTGCGGCGTGTCGTTGGCGGGGTCGACGGAGATGGCGAGGACCGGCACGTCGGCCCCGAGGTCGTCGAGCGCGCCGCGGATCG
>JAUJME010000243.1 GCA_030447005.1 Solirubrobacteraceae bacterium
CGAGGCGCTGGCCGCCGCGCGGGCGGAGATCGAGCGCCTGCTCGCCGGGTGAGCGGCGCCGGCCGCGTCCTCGCCCTCGACTACGGCGAGGCGCGCTGCGGCGTCGCCGTCACGGACCCCACGCGGACCCTCGCGACGCCCCTGGAGCCGATCCTCCGTCCAGGAACGCGCAAGGGGATAAGGCGGATCGTCACACTCGCCGAAGAGCTCGATGTGAAGACGATCGTCGTCGGGCTGCCCCTGTCGCTCTCGGGCGGGGACTCCGCCCAGACCATCGAGACGCGCGCGTGGGCCGAGCGGCTCCGCGGCCTCGTGAGCGTTCCCGTCGAGCTGCTCGACGAGCGCTTCACCACCAAGCTCGCCGCCCGGGCGGGCGGGACGACGAGCGAGGACTCGCGCGCGGCGGCGGTGCTGCTCGAGGACTGGCTGGTGCGCGGTTGAGGCCCCACGGGACCCCCGCAGCCAGCGCTGCGGGGGCAGGACCGGCCGATCCGGGGACAGCCACGGTGGGCGGGGTGGAGGCGGCGCTCGACGCCCTCCTTCACCGCCTCGTCGAGGGGGCGTTCGTGCTCACGGACGGCCACGGCGCGGTCTCGAAGTGGAGCGAGCCGGCCGAGCTGCTCTTCGGCCGCCCGGCGCCCGACGTCCTCGGCCGCTCCTTCTTCGACACCCTGATCGCCGCGCCGCTCGCGCCGGCGGGGGAGGGGTGGCGGCGCTTCCTCGCCGCGGGCGACGCGCCGGGCGCCGCGGCCAGGGTCGATCTCCACGCCCAGCACGCCAACGGCCATCCGTTCGTGGTCGAGCTCGTCTTCGTGCCCGTACGGCTCGAGGAGGGCTTCGACTTCTCGCTCTTCCTCGACGACCTCGGCTTCGAGCTCGAGCCCGCCGAGCGGCTCGCGCGGCTGCGCGGCCGGCACCCCGTGGTGATCGGGGCCCTGCGCGCCGCGCTCGCGGAGGAGCCGCAGGCGTGGGATCCCGCCTGGCGCGTGGCCGGCACGCTCGTCGCGTTCCGGCCGCTGGGCGAGACGCCGTGGGCGGCCGCGGCGGAGGCGGAGGACCTGCGCGCGCTGGTCGGCGAGCTTTGCCGAAGCGTCGACGCGCTGACGGCCCGGCTCGACGACTTCCAGGCCGGCTTCGAGGAGGCGCGCCAGGCGGCGGAGGCCGCCCGCCGCGAGGTGGCGGCGGCGCGCTCGCCGGACCCGCGCGACGCGGGCGACATCATCCGCATACTGCCCTCGCGGCAGCCGGCCGCGGCCCCGCCCGAGCGCCCGCGGCGCGCCGGCTTCGACGACGCGGCCGCGCCGATGGCGCTGCTCACGCTCGATGGCCACTTCCGCGAGATCAACCCGGCGTTCTCGCTCCTGGTCGGCTACCCGGAGCACGCGTTCACCAAGGCGGTGTGGCCGTCGGCGCACGACCGCGGCGACTACCGCGAGCAGTGCGACCAGCTGCGGCGGATGCGGGCCGGCGAGCTCGAGTCCGTTCGCATCCGCTCCACCTACATGCACGGGCTGGGGCTGATGGTCCCGGTGCGCGGCGAGCTGGCGCTCGTGCGCGACGCGGAGGGGCGCCCGGAGCACCTGCTGCTCCGCGCGGAGGAGAGGTCGTCACACTAGGGGCGTGTTCAAACGCCCTTCCCCCTCCGAAGAGCGCTCGGCCGACGAGCGCGCGCGGGCGGCAGCGGAGCGCGCCGCCCGGCGCGCCGCCCGCGAGGGCCGCCCGGTCGAGCCGCCCCCGCCCGAGACCTTCGCCGCCGCGGCCAACGGCGCCGCCGAGCCGCCCGAGCCGCCGGCACCCGAGCCGGAGCCCGAGCTCTACGAGACGCCCCTCGCCCCGCCCGAGCCCGACGAGTACGAGGCCGAGCCCGTCCTCGAGGCGCCGCTGCTGGAGGATCCGCCGCACGACCCGCGAAGGGACAACGACGACCTCTGGACGGACGAGTACCTGCTCGCCGACCCCGTCGAGGAGGTCCCGGCGGCCACGGCCGCCCCGGATCCCGAACCGACGCCGGAGGAGCAGCCGCCCATGCCCGAGCCCCACATCGCCGAGCACGAGCCGCCCACGCAGGTCTGGACCCCCGCCGAGGCGCCGGACGGCGACCACACGGTCGAGTGGCGAATGGGCGAAGTCGAGCCCGCCCCCGAGCCCGGCGCGACCCAGCCCGCCGAGCGCGCCGCGCCGCTGCCGCCGCGCACGCCGTCCGTGCCCGCCCGCGGCGAGCGCTGGCGCCCCTCGACCCGCGCCGCCGTGCCGCCCACCGTCGCGGTCCCGGGCGGCGAGCCGTCCGGCCGCCACGTCCCGCGCGTGCTCGCGGTCGGCGGGCTGCTCGCCATCGCCCTGCTGCTCTACCTCGCCAACGCGGTCCTCCAGCCCTTCCACGGCGAGGGCCGCGGCGCCGTGCGCGTGAGCGTGCCCGCCGGCGCCGACGCCGGCCGCATCGGCGACATCCTCGCCGAGCGCGGCGTCGTCGACTCCGGGCGCTTCTTCACGCTCAACGCGACGCTCAGCGGCCGCCGCGGCACCCTGCGCCCCGGCGACTACACGCTGCCGAAGGACATGTCCTACGGCGACGCGATCGGCGCGCTGGCCGCGGGCCCCAAGGCCAAGGTCATCGAGACGTACGACCTGACCATCCCCGAGGGCCGCTCCGCGCGCGAGACCGACGCGCGCATCGAGAAGACCGACATGGAGGGCGACTACCTCGCCGCCACCCGCAGCCCGGGCGCCCTCAAGGCGGCCCGCAAGCTCGGCCTCCCGGGCAACGTCCGCACGACGGAGGGCTTCCTGTTCCCCGCCACCTACAAGCTGCCGGAGGGGACGACGGCGCGCGAGCTCGTCGAGCGCCAGCTCCAGGGCTTCGCCGACAACACCGCCGGCATCTCCTACGCCCGCGCCCGCCGCGGCAACCTGACCCGCTACGAGGTCCTGATCATCGCCTCGATGATCGAGCGCGAGGTCCAGCTCG
Source organism: Solirubrobacteraceae bacterium (assembly GCA_030447005.1). The sequence continues at coordinate 2,966 of JAUJME010000243.1, forward strand.
ACCGCGAGCGCCCGCTGGTGGCCGCGGTCATCTACAACCGGCTCAAGGACGGGATGACGCTCGGCATCGACGCGACGATCCGCTACGCGACGAACAACTGGACCCGCCCGATCCGCGTCTCCGAGCTCGAGGCCGACTCCCCGTACAACACCCGCCTGCGCCGCGGGCTGCCCCCGACGCCGATCGGCAACCCGGGGCTCGCGTCGATCAAGGCGGCGGCCAAGCCGGCGAACGTCGACTTCCTCTACTACGTCGTCAAGCCCGGCTCGAAGGGCGCGCACGCGTTCTCGGAGACCGACGCCGAGTTCCAGGCCGACGTGCAGCGCTACAACCGGGCCCGCGAGAGCAGCGGCGGCCAGGCGCCGTAGGGGTGGGCGCGCGGGCGCCGCGGCTGGGGGTGGCGGGCTGGCCCGTCGCCCACTCGCGCTCGCCCGCCATGCACGCCGCCGCGCTGGCCGAGCTCGGCCTGCCGTGGCGATACCTGAGGCTGCCGATCCCGCCCGACGAGCTCGCGGAGACGGTGCGGGCGCTCCCGGCGGCCGGCTTCCGGGGGATCAACGTGACGATCCCCCACAAGGAGGCGGCGCTCGCGCTCGCGGACGCGGCGACGCGGGCCGCCCGGGCGATCGGCGCGGCCAACACGCTGACCTTCGACGCCGCGACGGGTGCCATCCAGGCCGACAACACCGACGC
>JAUJME010000244.1 GCA_030447005.1 Solirubrobacteraceae bacterium
ACCGCCTGGAGCGGCTGCCCGACACGCTCGCCGTCGACCGCGACCGCATGGGCGGCATCCACGAGCTCGAGGCGGCGCTCCGCGCGCGGATCGACGCGCTGCCGCCCGGCCGGCCGCGGCCCCCGGCGCTCCGCGAGGTCGCGTGGACGATCGAGGAGCTGCGGGTGTCGCACTTCGCCCAGGCGCTCGGCGTCCGCGGGCAGGTGTCCGCCAAGCGGATCCGCCGCGCGATCGCCGAGGCCTAGGGGAGGGCTACCGGACGGTCAGGGTGCGCTCGCGGCTGAAGCCCTCGGCGTGGTCGTCGTGCCCGGCGATCCGGATCCGGTAGACGCCGGTCCGCCGCACGGTGATCCGGCGGCTGTAGCGCGAGAACCGGCTGCCGGCGTCGCGCAGCCGGGCCCGGGCGACCGTGGCGAACGAGCCGTCGGGGCGCTTGCGCTGGACGGAGACGCGCCGGCCGTCGTGCGCCGGGCGGAGGGTGCCGGAGAAGCGGACGCGCTCACCGCGCGACGGCGTCGTGTCGCTCACCCGGAAGCCGACGCGCGGGCGGACGGGGACGAACAGCTCCGGGCTCTGGGCGGGCGGCTGCGTGCCGGCGAGGACGCGATAGGTCGTGTTGACCCGCGGGCGCACGGTGAACGTGTAGCGGCCCTTGTCGTCGGTCGCCGCCGTGGCGGCCACGGCGGGCACCGTCGCGGGGAACGGCCGCTCCTGAAGCGTGACCATCACCCCGCCCTTCGCGCCCTTGACGTCGCCCGTGAGCGTCAGCGGCGTCGAGAAGGTGACCGGGCTGGGGTTCGCGGCGATTGTGACGTCCTGCGGGCCAGGAGGCTTCGGCGGCTTCTGGGCGGGTGCAGCGGTGGCGCCGGCGAGCAGGAGCGCTCCGGCGGCGAGTGTGATCGTGAAGGTCTTCATGGGCGCTGAAACGCCCGCAAATGGCGCGGGTTGGACCCGGACCGGGTGGGCGCGTTCGTGGCCGGACAGGACGGCTAGTCCGGCGCGCCCGAGCAGCAGCCGCCGGCCTGCGGCAGCGGGGCGCCGCGGCGGGCCGCCTCGGCGCGCAGCAGGGCGGCCTGCCACTTGCCGGGGAGGTCGGCGAAGTCGGTCGTGCGGGCCAGGATCTGCTCGAGCTCGCCCCGCGCGTGCGGCGCGAGGCGGTCGAGTGGGTCGGCGGCCGACGCCAGCTCGAAGCGGCGCCGGAGGTCAGGCGGGGCGGAGACGGTGACGAGCAGGCCGGCCATCGGTGCGAAGGATGGCAGGGGCGCGGATCTGTAGGTCGTCGAACACCTCGGAACCGCTCGAGCCAGAAAGTGGAAGTTCAAGGCGTTGCGTGGAGACGGCAATCCCAACCCTGGAGGCCTCATGCTGCTCCACGCCGAACAGCCCGCCCCACCCCTCGCTCCGCTTCCCGCTTCGCGAAACCCGTGGCGGACCGCGCTCCTTGCGCTGGTGGTGGTGGCGCTCGCGGCGGGGGTCGGCGCGGCGGGCTTCTTCCTGGGGCAGGGCACGCGCAAGAGCGACGGCGAGGTCGCGCGGCTCACGTCAGCCGCGGTCGCCGGCGAGACGAGGCGGCAGGACGGACTGCAGCGCATTGCCCTCAACCAGCTCGAGGCGCGTGGCGAGGCCAACCTCCGCCGGGTCGTGCGGCGGATGAAGCGAGCGGCCAAGCGCAGGGCCGAGAAGTCGTTCGCCGCGGGCCAGTCCGCCGGCTACTCCTCCGGCCAGTCCGTCGGCTTCACGTCCGGGAAGCAGAAGGGTGAGGAGGAGGGGTACGCGAACGGCTCCGTCGACGGCTACATCAGTGGGTCCGAGGACGGCTACGACAACGGGCTCACCGACGGATCGGACGAGCTCAGCTGTAGCGACGATCCGGACGTGAGCTGGCTTCCGCCCTGCTTCTGAGCCGCGGTCAGCCGTCGGGCCGGTCCACCGTGTTCGCTGCCTCGGGCGCCAGCTCGTGCCCACACTCCAGGCAGCGCTCGTCGAGGAGCGCGTCGCGCTCGTCGGCGCCCTGCGGCCAGATGACCCGGTGGCGCCCGGCGCCGCTGACGCGGTAGCCCTTCCCGCACCCGGGGCACTCGATCGCGTCGTCGTGCTCGCGCGCGCGGGTGGCCGGCGGGGCGGTCGGGTCGGTGACGGGGCGGGCGGTCGAGGCGGCGCCGCCTCTGCCGCCCGACCCCGGCGGCTTGAGCCGCCGCAAGAGGGCGGCGACGACGGCGGCGACCGCCAGAAGGGCGGCCGCCACCGCCGCCCGGGGCGCGCCCGGGCGGCTCCTGCTGCGGGTGAGGCGGGCCATCGCTCGCGGCGAGGCTAGGCGGCGGTCGGCGGCACGGCGGGCGGCGCGACCGGCGTGTCGGCCGGCGCGGTCCGCGTGACGACGACGGCCTCGGTCTCCTTGCGCTTGCGCGCCTGCTTGCGGCCGAGGAACGCACCGGCGCCGGCGAGCATCAGCGCGAGGGCCGGCTTGGCCTTGCCGGCCTTCCCGGCGGCCGGCTTGGAGGCCTTCGCGATGAGCATGTTGGTCCGCCCCTTCGGCTTCGCGGTCGCCCGGCCGAAGCGGCGCGCCGGGGGCGGCGTCGAGCGGCTGAAGCGCCGGGTCGCCGTCGGCGACGCGGTCCGGCGGGGCGTACGGGCGGTCGTCCTGGTGGGCATGGGCCCTCCTTCGGGTCTGGGGAGTTGGGGGGCTACCCGCCACCGGGGCGCGCCTGAACTCGGTTTCGTCCGGCCACTACGGTGAGCCACGGACGCATGAGCCTGCTCGACGCCCTCCCAGCCGACGCGAGCGCCGACGCGCTCTACGACGCCTTCGCGGAATGGACCGCGGAGCAGGGGCTCGCGCTCTACCCGCACCAGGAGGAGGCGGCGATCGAGCTCTTCGACCGCAAGAACGTCGTCCTGGCCACCCCGACCGGCTCGGGCAAGTCGATGGTGGCGGTCGCCGCGCACTTCGCCGCGCTCGCCGAGGGCCGGCGGACCTTCTACACGGCCCCGATCAAGGCGCTCGTCTCCGAGAAGTTCTTCGCGCTCTGCGGGATCTTCGGCGCCGGGAACGTCGGGATGCTCACCGGCGACGCGTCGGTCAACGCCGGCGCGCCGGTCGTCTGCTGCACCGCCGAGGTCCTCGCCAACATCGCGCTGCGCGAAGGGACGGGCGCGGACGTCGGGCAGGTCGTGATGGACGAGTTCCACTTCTACGCCGACGGCCAGCGGGGCTGGGCCTGGCAGGTGCCGCTGCTCTGCCTCCCGCAGGCCCAGTTCCTGCTCATGTCGGCGACGCTCGGCGACATGACGAGGATCGCCGAGGACCTCACGCGGCGGACCGGCCGCGAGACGGCGGTCGTCGACGACGCCGAGCGGCCGGTGCCGCTCACCTACGCGTGGTCGGTCCAGCCGCTGCACGAGCTGCTCGAGGAGCTCGCCGCCACCGGCCAGGCGCCGATCTACGTCGTGCACTTCACGCAGGCGGCGGCGATGGAGCGCGCGCAGTCGCTCATGTCGGCGAAGCTCTGCACCCGCGAGGAGCGCGACGCGATCGCCGAGGCGATCGGCGGCTTCCGCTTCACCGCGGGCTTCGGCCGGGCGCTCTCGCGGCTCGTGCGCAGCGGCATCGGCGTCCACCACGCGGGCATGCTCCCGCGCT
>JAUJME010000245.1 GCA_030447005.1 Solirubrobacteraceae bacterium
TAGGCCTCGGGCTGGTAGTAGTCGTAGTAGGAGACGAAGTACTCGACCGCGTTGGTCGGGAAGTACGTCCGGAACTCGTTGCAGAGCTGGGCGGCCAGCGTCTTGTTGTGGGCCATGATCAGCGCCGGGCGCTGGACCTTCTCGATCGTGGCCGCCATCGTCATGGTCTTGCCCGTGCCGGTGGCGCCGAGCAGGGTGCAGTAGCGATCCCCCGCCTCGATGCCCTCGGCCAGCCCCGCGATCGCCTTCGGCTGGTCGGCGGTGGGGGTGAAGACCGAGTCGAGCTTGAAGGGCGGCACGGCCTTCTGATTCTAGGCGGCGGGGCGGACCGCCTCGATGCGCGCGGCGGCCAGCTCCGCCGCCCGCCCGGCGGCCTCCGCGGGCTGGAAGCCCTCGAAGACGAGCTCCCCGCCGCCCTCCTCGGCCAGGGCGAGGCGATCGGCGCCGAGCAGCCGCTTGCGCAGCTCCGCGCCGGTCAGTGCCATCCACAGCCGTCCCAGCGCTTGGGGCGGCTCGCCCTCGGCGGTCGACCACAGGACGCGGTCCGCCGTCAGCGCCAGCAGCCCGGTGCGCCCGTCGTTGGCGGCCTGGGCGAGCAGCAGCACGTCCTCCTCCTCGTCGAGCTCGTCCCACAGGAACGGCAGCTCGGCGCGCGCGACCGGGCGCTCGCCGATCGAGGTCTCGACGAGCCCGCTCAGGCGCTCCTCGTTGGCGGCCGCGATGCTCGGGACGAGCGGCAGGTGATCGAGACGCTCGCGGATGAGGTCCATCGCGGCCTCCCCGTCCTCGACGCCGTCCGGGCCGATCTCGATCCAGCTCTCGTCGAACGCGTGGAGGCGGACCGACCTCGCCGGACGGCGCTCCCACCCGGCCGCCTCCGCCCACCGGATGGTCGTCCGCTCGCCGGCGACCGGCTCGAGCGTCATGCCTTCGTCGGCGATGTGGATCAGGTCGGCGACCGTCTGGCGGCCCTCGCGCCGCTCGGAGCGGAACGTCCGGCCCTCCACGGGCGGCGGGGGCGGGACGTCGCGGGGATGGAAGCCCGCGAGCGGAGCGCGCAGGGTGTCGGGCGAGAGCATGATCGCGCTCTCGAGGAGCGCGGAGGTCGCCTCCGCCACCGCGCCGGGGGTCAGCGCCTCGAGCCGCTCGACGGCGGTCGCCGAGGAGGTCACCCGGAAGCGGTGGAGCTCGTCGTGCGCGAGGTAGGCGAGGTGGGCGCGCAGGGCGTCGGGCTCGACGTAGAACCGGCGCACGGCGCGGACGTAGCGCTCGAGCTCGGTCTCCGACGGTCCGCCCTCCGCCAGCTCGGAGACCACGCGCCAGATCTCTTCGCGGACCCGCTCCGCGTCGCGGTCGGCGCAGTCCGCACCGAGCATCCCGTGGCGCCAGTGACCGCCGTAGGACTCCACGTCGCCGTACGCGCTGTAGGTCAGCCCCTGCTCCCGCCGGAGCCGCTCCTGAAGGCGCTCCCCCGCGAGGCGGATCCCCGCCGATGCGTCGCGCGACCGCGGGCCCCAGGTCGAGACCACGACCCCACCCGTGCCGTCGTGGACGTGGGCGGGTAGCCGGAACGGCAGCGGCTCGGGCTCGACGGGCGCGTGCCACGCCCCCTCGGGGAGACCCAGCTCGAAGTCGGCCGGCGGCTCGGCGGTCATCCACACCACCGCGTTGCCCGCCACGAACCGCTCGGCGGCCCAGCGCTCGACGTCATCCGGCCCGAGCCAGCGCAGGCCGAGCTCGCGGAACACGCCGAGGCCCCACCCGCGCGCGCCGAACCGGTGGTTGAGCAGGCGGGCCGCGAGGCCCGGATCGAAGCCGTCGGCCTCGCGGCGCAGCACGCGCCGCTCCGTCTCCAGGCGCTCCAGCGGGAGCGCCGCGAGGTTGGCGGCGCAGGACCGCAGGAACCCGCAGACCTCGTCGAGCTCGCCCCAGGCGTAGAACGCCGCCATGCCGTCGTCGACGAAGCCGTTGTAGCCGTACTCCGGGCGCCCGATCGGAAAGAGGGCGAGGTGCTCGACGAGGTGGGTGATGCCCCGGGTGCCCAGCGACTCGTCGGAGCGCCCGACCCGGAAGCAGATCGACGCGGTGACCTCGCCCGGAGCCTCGCTCCACCAGATCGGGACGCCCGAGCGCTCGGTTCGCTGGGGCTCGCGCAGGTCGCTCAAGGCGCCGACCATACGCGAGCCGCGGCGGGGACGGCCCCCTTCAGCCGGGGAGCCTGGTGCAGACGAGCGCCGGGGGAACGGCGCATCGAGCCCGCAGAGGCCGCGGCTCGTACCCTTCCCTGCATGCTCCGGAGCCCCGCCCTCGCCCTGCTGATCGCGCTCGCCGCGGCCGTTCCCGCGACCGCGGCGTCGCTGCCGACCGTCTCCACCGGCGAGCGCCCCGGTCCGCCGCTGCTCTACGCCCCGCCCGCCGACGCCCCCGAGCTCTCGGTGAAGGCGCCGTTCCGCGCGCCGCCGCTGCTCGTCTCCGGCTCGGAGGCCTACCGCGAGGGCGAGTACCTCTACCAGGACTACCTCTTCGACGACCGGGGCGCCGACACGCGCTCCGGGGGCGGCAACCGGGGCGAGACGGGCGACGACATCGCCGCATCGACCGCCGGCGACGTCTTCTATCCCACCGCCGACCGCTACGCGGGCAACGCGGCGGACCTGGCCGAGCTGCGGCTCAAGCCCACCGCCGAAGCGCTCGTCTACCGCGTCACGCTCACCACCGCCAAGGCGCTCGACACGGCGGTGGTCGGCATCGGGATCGACGCCGACCGCTCGGGCGGCGCGCCGGTCCTGTGGCCGAAGGGCGCGGGGATCTCGAGCCCGGGCCTCGACCACTTCGTCACCGCCTGGGGCACGGGCGGCGAGGTCGACGGCACCGCCCTGCCGGCCGGGGCGGTGGAGATGGACACCACCACGAACCAGATGACGATCCGCGTCCCGCGCTCCCTCCTCGATCCGGCGCCCCAGGCCGTGTGGCGCCACGTCGCCGGCGTCGGGCTGTGGTCGGGCAAGGAGTGGAAGACGCCGCGCACGGGCCGGACGCCGACCGCCGAGGAGCCCGCCTCGGGCGGCGACTCGCCGGCGCCCGCCGTCTTCAACCTCGCCTTCCGCTTCGACGAGCCGCAGTCCAAGGAGCCGCTGCCGCCCTACACGACCTTCCCGGGGATCGGGAACTGGTTCGAGGACAAGCAGTCGCGCGCGCTGATCGGCCGCACGTCGGGCGACTTCTTCGCCGACGTCGACTTCGCCAAGCTCGCCGCGGGCGTCTCAGAGGACGGCCGCCGCCGCGCCGGCCGCGAGCAGGCGCGCATCTTTCCCTCCTCGCTCGACGTGCCGGAGGGCGTGCCCGGCTCGAAGAGCTTCCCGGGCTACGGCGGGCGCCTCCAGCCGTATCTGCTCACCGTCCCACCGGGCTACGACCCCGCGCGGCCGGCGCCGCTGACCTTCTCGCTGCACTCGCTGGGCGGGACCTACACCCAGTACGCCGTCTTCTCGCCCACCCAGCTGCGCCAGTTCGGCGACCAGCGCAACTCGCTCGTCGTCACCACGCTCGGGCGCGGGACGAACGGCTGGTACACCGACGAGGCCGAGGCCGACTTCTTCGAGGTGTGGGCCGACGTGGCGCGGCACTTCAGCCTCGACT